>CALLZY010000219.1 GCA_937858715.1 uncultured Chitinophagaceae bacterium
AGCCAAAAATAGCTTATTAATTCCGGGCTTTGTACATTTGTCCGCCTGTCTTTAACAAAAAAGCAACAATGGCCAACACCCGAAAAATCATCAACGACCCAGTATATGGTTTTGTTACTATTGACAACCCGTTGATACTTGATATTATTTCACATCCTGTTTACCAAAGGCTGCGCAATATTCACCAGATGGCTTTTGCTCACTTAGTTTATCCCGGTGCGGTACATTCAAGGCTGCATCATTCGCTGGGAGCCTATCACCTGATGAGCAATGCCATTGCCGAACTGAAAAGCAAAGGATTTGACATAACCGCCGGTGAAGAACTGGGCGCTAAAGCTGCCATTTTGCTGCACGACGTAGGCCACGGCCCATTTTCACATGCACTGGAACATGAGCTGATTGAGGGTGTTCACCACGAAGAAATTTCGATGCTGCTGATGCATAAACTGAATGAAGAACTAAATGGCCGCCTGCAAACAGCTATTGAAATTTTTACCGATATACATCCCAAAAAATTCCTGCACCAGTTAATATCCGGCCAATTGGATGTGGACAGGATGGATTACCTGAACCGTGACAGTTTTTTTACCGGTGTGGCCGAGGGAGTAATTGGCTACGACCGCATTATTAAAATGCTGACGGTACACAATGATGAACTGATGGTGGAAGAAAAAGCCATTTATTCCATTGAAAAATTCCTGGTAAGCCGACGGCTGATGTACTGGCAGGTGTACCTGCACAAAACGGTGATTGCTGCTGAAAAGATGCTTGTTCACATCATGCAAAGAGCCAAAGAACTGATAAGAAACGGTATTAAGACCGATGCAGTCTCTGCTGAAATGGACTTTTTCTTAAAAAATCCGGGAGCAGGAGCCAAAATAAAGCAGCATTTAGACTTGTTTTGCCATCTTGATGACCATGATGTGATGGCCACTATCAAAAACTGGTGCAATCACCCGGATAAAATATTAGCCACACTTTGCCGTTCTTTAGTGGAACGAAAATTGCTGAAGGTAAAATTGCAGTCCTCGCCGTTTGACGAAACTGTTATCAGCGAAAAAATAAAAGAGGCAAGTTCTTTACTGGGAATTAGTGAAAAGGAAGCGGAATATTTTGTATTCACCGGCGAAGCCATTAATACAACATATAATCCGGCTGACGAGAAAATACATATTCTCTTTAAAGACGGCACAGTAAAAGACATTTCACAAGTGGATAATGCCCTGGTTCAGCATAACCTGAAAGGGGCTGTTAAAAAACATTATTTTTGTTATCTGAAGGTTTAAAGTTAAATGGTTTGAAGGTTTAAGGTTGTTTGAAAAAATATCTAAACTGGAAATGAACAAGAACTTTAAACTTTAAACTTTTAACATTTTATGGTATTTCCTGCTGCACAAATAGCAATGCTCGTAAACGGCAAACTGGAAGGTGATGCTTCTGTTGCTGTCTCATCTTTTGGAAAAATTGAAGAAGCTAAAGAAGGACAACTCACTTTTTTTGCCAATCCAAAATACGAAGAGTTCCTCTACACAACCAGGGCATCGGTTGTTATCATCAACGAGGCACACGAACTGAAGCAACCTGTTACAGCCACCCTTATCCGGGTGCCTGATGCTTATTCTGCTTTTGCCACGCTGCTGACAAAGTACCAGGAAATAGTGCAGCAGCAGCTTACCGGTATCCAGGAACCAAGCTATATTGCAAAAACAGCTACTGTTGGCGATAATGTTTTCATCGGTGCCTTCGCCTATCTCGGCGAAGGAGTAACAGTTGGTGATAACAGCAAAGTTTATCCCAATGTCTTTATTGGCGATAATGTTTCAGTTGGAAAAAACTGTGTAATACATCCCGGTGTAAAAATTTATCATAGTTGTAAGATTGGTGACAACGTAGTTATACATGCCGGCACAGTAATAGGAAGCGACGGATTTGGTTTTGCTCCGCAGGCCGATGGCAGTTTTAAGAAAGTACCTCAAATTGGAAATGTGGTGGTGGAAAGTAATGTAGAAATCGGTGCCAATGCCACTATTGACCGGGCAACAATCGGCTCCACACTTATAAAAAGTGGTGCCAAATTAGATAACCTGATACAGATTGCACACAATGTGGAAGTGGGCCACAGTACTGTGATAGCAGCACAGGCCGGTGTAAGTGGCAGCACCAAAATTGGCAACGGAGTAATGATTGGCGGACAGGCCGGTATTGTTGGTCACATACAACTCGGTGATGGCGCCAAAGTAAATGCCCAAAGCGGCGTAAGTAAATCTATTGAACCCGGCAAAGCCGTTACAGGTTCACCGGCATACGACTACACATCAGCATTGCGCAGCCAGGCTGCTGCCCGCAAATTGCCCGACTTGGAAAAAAGGGTGAAAGAGTTAGAAGAACTGGTGAAGCAGTTGCTGGCGGAAAAAGTATAGTAACTGTTGCAGACTCTATTAAGCCAAACTACCCATTTCCTGATATTAAGAATACCCTTTTGCTTAGAATAGTTGCTTTAAACTATTCCCTTCTGCATTGTTTACTTAATTTTGTTTATTAAATCTTTTCTGGAAAAACCAGGAAAACATTGCTCTCTGTGAAATCATTCCGGGAGCCAAATCAGATATCATGAAATCGTTCTCATTATCGCTCTTGCTTGCCTTGTCAGTAATCGTAAATGCACAGGTTGAACCTTATTATCACGGCAGCCGTTATTCAAATCCTTACAGCCCGGTTACAGTAAGAAATGAATCGCCTGAAAGTACCGGCTACAGCGGCACCGGTGCCAATATGGATGTGCTCTATCATAAGATTTACTGGCGCATCAATCCGGATTCAGTCAAATACATTAAAGGCCGGGTGCAGACCAATTTCAAAACTATACAGGACAATGTTTCTTCCGTTTCATTCGACCTGAGAAGTGTGCTTGTAATTGACTCTGTCGTTTTCCGCAATGCACAGTTACCTGCAGCCAATATTACCCGGACCGGAAATATCGTTTCTGTAAACCTCGGTGTTACGTTGTCCAACAACTTCATTGATTCATTCATTGTCTATTACCAGGGTGTGCCCCCGGCAGTAAGTGGTGCAGCACAGGGTTATCAGAAAAGTACCAACTCCGGAGCCGGAAACTATATCACCACATTATCTGAGTCGTATGAAGACAGGGACTGGTGGCCCTGCAAAGCCGATATGCAGGATAAGATTGACTCCATGGATATCATTGTTGACGTTCCCTGGGGGAACCCAACTGTGGCTGATACTTTCTGGGTAGCCTGCAATGGTAAATTAGTTGACTCCACCATAACAGGCAACAATCGTTCTTTTGTTTTCAGTAACCGTTACCCAACAGCTTCTTATCTCGTTTTTGTTTCTGTAGCCAAATACAACCGCTATTATAATTCCGTAAACGTAAGTGGTACAGAAGTGCCTGTTGTTTACAATCTCTTTAAAGGAAAAACGGCTGCCACTTATACAAGTATCATCACCGCAATGGATAAAATGAATCCGCTGCTGGTTGAGTTCAGTAATAAATTTGGTGATTATCCTTTCAAGAATGAAAAACATGGATTCTATGATGGCCTTCTTGGTGCCAGTGGGATGGAACACCAGACCTTTTCAGGTATAGCAACAAGTTCGCTAACCAGTCTCAGAACACTCGGCCACGAACTGGCCCACCAGTGGTTTGGCGATAATGTGTCCTTCGCCACCTGGAACGACCTGTGGCTGGCCGAAGGTTTTGCCCGCTATGGCGAAGCATTGTCAGGCGAACTCGTTCCTTCACTTGGTATTAATCCATATTCAACAAGAAGCGGCTTCAAATCTTCTGCACTATCCTCTTCGGTAAGTGCATGGATTCCCGATGGCAACATTGCCAACTCCGACCTGATCTGGAATACAGGATATGGCAGTGCAGTGTATGAAAGAGGCGCAATGATCGTTTCCATGCTCAGGGCGATTGCCGGTGACCCCGTTTTCTACCAGGCACTTACAAATTTCCAGACAGCATTAAAAGGAAAATCTGCAACAGCCGATTCCCTGAAAAACCATTTTAATGCACTGCTTGGAAGGGATATTTCCGTTTTCTTTAATGACTATGTGGGTGGGTCTGGCAATGGCGCTGCTGCCGTTGGAGGCAGAGGTTACCCTACTAACACCATCAACTGGAACAGTCCTTCATCCAACAAGCTTGTTATACAAACAGCATCGCAGACGCAAAGCTCCGGCTCCAATGTTTCTTATTTCAGAGGGCCTGTAGTATTACATGTGAAAGGCACACTGGCATCACAAGATACAACCATCACTTTCTTCGACTGGGGAAGTGGCAATCTTTCCTTTGCGGGAAATGGGTTAAGTGCTCCCGTTGCAGGCGGCAAATTAAGCTATAACCTTTCGTTCACTCCCACATCAGTTTTATATGATGACAGTGCCCGTACCATGTCAACAGGAAGCACTGTATTTGTACCCACGTTAAACGATGGCGGCTTTACTTTCACCACCCCATCGCCGGCAAGTGCATCATGCCCTGCTCCTTCCTTTATGGATATTACACTTGCTACAACATCAATAAACGGATTCAGCAACACCATTTCCTTATCAGCTATCAGCGGTGTGCCTTCGGGAACATCAGTTAGTTTTATTCCTGCATCCACAGTTGCTCCCGGCGGCAGTGTTACTGTCCGGCTTAGCGGCACTAATTCTTTATCTGCAGGCTCATACATCATAACCATACAGGGAACCGCAACCGGTGCCACCACCCAAACAGTCAATCTCAGTTATACCATTACGCCAACATCCGGACCTGCAATCAATACTCAGCCTGTCGACCAAACTACCTGTGCAGGAGGCGGAGCCTCTTTCAATATTACATCACCTGGTGCAACCGGCTATTTATGGCAGCTAAGTACTGATGGCGGCACAACATGGAACAGCACAGGAGTAACAACAGCTACGCTTGCAGTATCAAATGTAACAGCGGGAATGAATGGCTACAGATACCGTTGCGTGGCTTCTTCAGTCTGCGGAAGTACGAATTCTAATGCAGCCATTCTAACCATCAATAATCCGGCAAGCATCACAACACAACCTGTTGACGGAACTGTATGTTCGGGAAGTAGTTTTTCTTTCTGCCTGACAGCGACAGGAACCGGGATTACTTATCAATGGCAAACCGCCTCAACCTGTGCTGGAGCATGGACTGATATTTCCGGAGCCAACACATCATGTCTTACCGTTTCTAATGCTTCAGCAACTGCAAGCTATCGTTGCAATGTTACCTCATCATCCTGCGGAAATACAGTAACCTCAAACTGTGTAACACTTACTGTCATACCTCCGGTTACCATTACCCAACAACCTGCAAATACTGAACTATGCAGTGGCAGTAATGCTGCTTTTGCCGTAACAGGCAACAGCAGCCAGACCATCACTTATCAATGGCAGGTAAGCAGCGATGGCGGCAACAGTTTTACAAATATTTCTGGTGCAAATGCTTCGGCATTTACAGTGAATAATGTCACGGCTTCCATGAGCGGTAACCGATACCGCTGTCAGCTTACCAATGCAGGTTGTGCAACACTGGTAAATTCAACAGCAGCTATTTTAACTGTCAGGCAGTTGCCATTGGCTGGGTTAACCGCAGCACCGCTTACGGGCTTGCTGCCGGGACAAACCACCACACTTACCGCCACAGCAAGTGCAGGTTCGGGTGGTAGTATTGCTGTATCATGGTTGTTCAACAATAATCCGTTATCAGTAACAGGAAACACATACACAGTAAACATTGAAAATACCGGAAGCTACCAGGTGAGGGTACAGGAAACATGGCCAGGCAGCCTTGTTTGTGCAGCACAATCGCCGGTTGTTTCAATAACAGCAACGGAAAGTAACAGGCTTTTCATTTTCCCAAATCCTAATAATGGCACTTTTGCAATCTCATATTACAACAAAGAAGGGGTAAGCACCTCAAGACAGGTGAGAGTTTTCGACTCTAAAGGAGCCCTGGTTTATAACCGCCCGTTTACCATCAGCAGTGCATCATATTCAATATTGAGTATTGAGTTGCAGGCGGCTAATACAGGTATCTATTATGTGGTGATAGGCGATGCCGCAGGAAATAAACTGGCTGAAGGAAAAGTGCATGTCAGGTAAAGATTTATTCATTACTTCGCTGCTTCAGGACAAAACTGTTTTACGAATCAGCAATATTGCCCACTGAAAAAGCACAGCAACAGAAATGAAAATATCCGGCTTTACATTCGTTCGCAATGCGGTTAAGTTTGACTACCCGGTGGTAGAATCGATAACCTCCATCCTTCCCATTGTGGATGAGTTTATCATAAGCGTTGGCAACTGCGACGACGGCACCCTGGAACTGATTCAGTCTGTTAATTCGCCCAAAATAAAAATCTTTCATTCCGTTTGGGACGACTCCCTCCGTGAAGGTGGCCGTGTGCTGGCGGCAGAAACAGACAAGGCTTTTGCACACATCAGCCCGGACAGCGACTGGGCTTTTTACCTGCAGGCCGACGAAGTGGTGCATGAAGATGATCTGCCGGTTATAGTGAAAGCCGCAGAACAGCACCTGCACAATAAAAAAGTAGAAGGTCTTCTTTTCAGGTATAAACATTTTTACGGCACTTACGACTACATTGGCGACAGCCGCCGCTGGTACGACCATGAAATCCGCATAGTGCGAAATATTCCCGCCATCCGTTCATACCGTGATGCACAGGGTTTCCGGACAGAAGAAAACCGTAAGCTGAATGTAAAAAAAATCAATGCTTCCATCTGGCATTATGGCTGGGTAAGGCACCCGCATAAACAATTAGAAAAACTAAATACCTTCTACAGCCTCTGGAGTAAAGAACACCAGGTAGCCGAAAAGCTTGAAGAGCAGGAACAGTTTGATTTCTTTAAAGATGCTGATTCCCTTCAACTCTTCACCGGTAACCACCCTGCAGTAATGAAAAAAAGAATTGAAGAAAAAAACTGGCAGGTGAAGTTTGATGTTACAAAGAAGAAATTCTCTTTCAAAGACGGCTTGCTGTACAGAATCGAGAAAATCACCGGTAAAAGATTTTTCAATTACAAAAACTATAAGATAATCTGAAAACCTGTCCTGTCTGCCTGATTACCATTAACCATACCTAATCCCGTTCTGCCAGTTCACTATTCATTATCTTTGCACCCGCACAAAACAGGCACATGAACAACAATTTCAACCCGGATAAGCAGCATACCATAAAAAGTGAAATAACTATCTCAGGCACAGGCCTTCATACCGGCATTATGGCCGATCTTACCCTTAAACCGGCATCTCCGGGTTTTGGCTATCAGTTTCAACGAATTGACTTACCCAACCGCCCTGTTATTAAGGCTGACTGCGACCTGGTAACCGATGTAAGCCGTGGCACCACCCTCGAATCGAACGGGGCGAAAGTAAGTACTGTGGAGCATGTACTCGCCGCCTTGGTAGGTATGGGTATTGATAACTGCCTGATGGAGATTAACGGCCCTGAAATGCCGATTATTGATGGCAGTTCGCAGCCTTTTGTAGAACTGATTGAAGAAGCAGGCATATTAGAGCAGGATGCCGCCAAAATATGGTACAGCATTGACGAGAACATTTATTACTACGATGAGGCCAAACGGGTGGAAATGGTGGCCATGCCAGCTATGGAGTACCAGGTAACTACGCTGATTGACTTTAATTCGCCGGTATTGGGTACACAACATGCCGGACTAAAACATATCAGGGATTTTAAAAGCGAAATAGCACCCTGCCGCACTTTCTGCTTTCTGCATGAGCTGGAAATGCTGCTGGAGCACAACCTCATCAAAGGGGGCGATGTAAACAATGCTATTGTAATTGTTGACAAGCCTGTTGATGACACAGAAATGGACCGGCTGAAGAAGATTTTCAAAAAAGATAAGATTGAGGTGAAAAGCGAAGGCTACCTCAACAACCTGGAACTCCGTTTCCCCAACGAACCGGCACGGCACAAACTGCTGGATGTTATTGGAGATTTGTCGCTGATCGGTTTTCCAGTCAAGGGCCGCATTATTGCCAACAGGCCGGGTCACAGCACCAATGTGGAGTTTGCCAAAAGAATAAAGCAATACATCAAAAAAAATAAAGCCACCAAAGGCGTTCCGGTTTACAATCCTAATCAGCCGCCGGTGTATGACCAGCAGTTCGTGGAAAAATTGCTGCCACACCGCTTTCCGTTTGCATTAGTGGATAAAGTAATTGAGCTGAGCGATACACATATTGTGGGCATCAAGAATGTTACTTTCAACGAATGGTTTTTCCAGGGGCACTTTCCCGGCAACCCGGTAATGCCCGGCGTATTGCAAATTGAAGCATTGGCGCAATGTGGTGGAATCCTTGCCATCAACCTGAGCGGCGAAGGTCAGTACGACACTTACTTCCTGAAGATTGACAACTGTAAGTTTAAACAGATGGTGCGGCCCGGCGATACGCTGATTCTTAAAATGGAACTGATAGCTCCCATCCGCCGCGGCATCTGCGAAATGAAAGGCACAACTTACGTAGGCAACAAGGTTTGTTGCGAAGCCGACCTGGTGGCGCAGATAGTGAAGAGATAATATTTTCAACTGAATTATAGTCCCCGGAATGCCTGTTTTGTACAGGCATTTTTCTTTATCCACAATCCCCAAAAAAGGGCTGAAAAAGGCCATAAAAACACCCCTTCTCCCACCCTGTTTTCGTACATTTGTGAGTTCTATTTTTTCACCCGCAAAAGGGTAATTTTTTAATCTATTTATGAGTACAGAAGCAACAGGTTTGGACCAGGAAACTCTTCCTGAAAATAATGGCAACCAGGGCAACTACGGCGCCGACAGCATACAGGTTTTAGAAGGGCTGGAAGCGGTACGTAAAAGACCTGCCATGTATATTGGCGACATCGGCGTTAAAGGGTTGCACCACCTCGTATATGAAGTGGTGGACAACTCCATTGACGAAGCCCTCGCCGGCTATTGCAAAAACATCACCGTTAACATACACGAAGACAATTCCATTTCTGTGGAAGATGATGGCCGTGGTATTCCCACTGCCATGCACTCCAAAGAAAAGAAATCGGCGCTGGAAGTGGTAATGACAGTGCTTCATGCCGGTGGTAAGTTCGACAAAGATTCTTACAAGGTATCAGGTGGTTTGCATGGTGTGGGTGTAAGCTGTGTAAATGCCCTGAGTAAACTCCTGAAAGTTACTGTTAACCGTGAAGGCAAAACATTTGAACAGGAATACAAAATCGGTGTGCCGCAATATGCAGTAAGGGAAACAGGCACCAGCGATAAAACAGGTACAAGGGTACACTTCTGGCCCGACCATACCATTTTCATTACCACCACTTACAATAAAGAAATCCTGGAAAGCCGCCTGCGGGAACTGGCCTACCTGAACCGTGGCGTACGAATAATACTCAACGACCTGCGGGAAAAAGACGAAGCGGGAAATATATACACAATTACATTTTACAGCGAAGGCGGTATTGTTGAATTTGTTGAAATGCTTGACAACAATGCAGGCCGTAATCCGCTGATACCAACTGTTATTTCCGTAGAAGGCAGGGATGAAAATACAAATGTGGCCGTTGAAGTGGCATTGCGCTACAACGACAGCTACAACGAGCATATCTATTCTTATGTAAACAACATCAACACTATTGAAGGTGGCACCCACGTATCGGGTTTCCGCAGGGCGTTGACAAGGGTGTTTAAAAGCTATGGCGATAAGAACGGGTTATTTGAAAAAGCAAAAGTGGAGATTGAAGGCGATGACTTCCGTGAAGGACTCAGTGCCATCATCTCTGTTAAAGTACCCGAGCCGCAGTTTGAAGGACAAACCAAAACCAAGCTCGGCAACAACGAAGTGATGGGTGTGGTGGACACCACCGTTTCAAAAGTACTGGAAGCATACCTTGAAGAGAACCCGAAGGAAGCAAAGAACATTGTATCGAAAGTAATTCAGGCAGCACAGGCAAGGGCTGCCGCCAGAAAGGCAAGAGAACTGGTGCAGCGTAAATCGGTACTCAGTGGTGGCGGGCTGCCCGGCAAACTGGCCGACTGCAGCGAAAGAGACGCAGAAAAATGTGAACTGTTCCTTGTTGAGGGTGACTCAGCCGGTGGTACTGCCAAGCAGGGCCGTGACCGCAGCTTCCAGGCCATCCTGCCACTGAGGGGTAAAATCCTGAATGTGGAGAAAGCGATGGAGCATAAGATATACGACAACGAAGAGATAAGAAATATGTTTACCGCCCTGGGTGTGAAGATGGGCACACCAGAAGACCCCAAGGCGCTTGACCTGAGTAAGCTCCGTTATCACAAGCTCATTATTATGACCGATGCCGATGTGGACGGTTCGCATATCGCCACACTGATCCTCACCTTTATTTACCGCTACATGAAGGAAATGGTGGAGCAGGGGTATGTATATATCGCCCAGCCGCCATTGTATTTGGTGAAGAAAGGTAAAGACCAGGCCTATGCCTGGAACGAAGAGCAGCGCAAAAGCTATATTGAGAAGTTTAGTGGCGGTAAAGAAGACAGTGTGAATGTGCAGCGCTACAAAGGTTTGGGTGAGATGAACGCCGACCAGCTATGGAACACCACCATGAACCCTGCCTCCCGGACATTGAAGCAGGTAACGATAGAAAGTGCAGCCGAGGCCGACCGTGTTTTCAGTATGCTGATGGGTGACGAGGTGGCCCCGCGGAGAGATTTTATTGAGAGCCACGCCAAGTATGCCAAGCTGGATGTATAATATTTCTGTATGCCGACAATTTTTTATAAATTAGGATTCAGGTTTTATTTTGTAAGCTATGATTGCTCGGAACCGGCACATATTCATGTTGGGGATGACGCAAAGAAGATTTGCAAATTCTGGCTGAGAAAAAACACGGTGCTGCTGGCCGACAATTCGGGTTTCACAAAAAGGGAACTGATTCGAATTGAAGAAATCATTATTGAAAACTACACATTGATAATAAACAGTTTTAATGAATTCTGCAAAGGTTATAAGAAATAGAAGGAAGAGTCCGGACTGGATAAGCGATTTATCATTTGTACAGCTTCCACGCATCAAAGATGTAGCCTTTATTAAAGACGAGATTGCATTTGTTCTTGATGATGACAGGATAGTTTATATTCCTCTTGCCTGGAGCAAGAAACTCACAAAAGCAAAGCCCCGCCAACGGCTGAATTATAAAAACAGCGGCATTCATGTTTTCTGGGATGATATTGATGAAATCATCGGAGTGAAAAACGTCCTCTTTGGCAAAGAATTATTTACCTGAACCATTTTTAGTCAAATTTGTAATTACCGTTTGCGGGAAATGCAGGGTTCGTCCGGGCACCAGAGTTGCCGATCCGGACGCTGAAAGTATCGACCCGGACACTGAAAGTATCGACCCCGACGCTGTAAGCATCGACCCGGATGGGTGATTATGAGGGTTTTAGGTGAAAAAGGGGGATTTTAGTGGTTATTTGCTGAGAAATGTTAACCCTGACTGCCGTCAGGCAGGCACAGAATACACAGATTGAGGCACAGCGGAAAGGCAGGGGCTTTGAAAAGAAAGTAAGCTGCGTGGGGACACGCAGCAAGGCGGAGCGTAGTCATAAAACCCGGCGTCCCTGCCTGGCACAAGTCCGCAGCACGGGAGACTCCGGGGGAACGAACTTCGCAATTATTATGTTTTCCTCTGTCTGCGACAAAGTGATGCCCCATAGGGGCAGGCTGATTATAGAAAAAGCAGTAATTGTAAAAAGGCTCCTGAGGAGCCACCTGAAAATGGAAATGCCGGTACAATCAGACAGGAGGCTCCTTTGGAGCCTGTGTTATGATAAACAACGTTGCAGTTCTATAAAGAGGGGGCTCCTCCGGAGCTGTGTGAGGCTAAAATGTTTTTCTGTTGGTCATTATACTGCCCGTATAGCTGTGAGCAAAACACAATTTATCTGCCGAAGGCATGACAGCGGCGTAAATCAACTATGTATTTTGTCATGGCAAGGCTTGCAGACTGAAACGAGCCATTCTATTGGTTCTTTACCAATATTCCATTTTGCATACCTCCTGTGATGAACTTGTGTTGCCTTTGCGCCACAATATACGCACCGCCAGTTATCCCGTTTTAGCACCACATAGCGTTTTCGTTTCCATGCATCTGATTTAAGATATTCGTTTCTATAATAATCACGGCGGCGTTCTGAAGGCGACTGAAACAGCCAGCGCCAAAAATCATCTTTGGACTTTTTATTATCTCCGGGTTTATCTGCTTCCTTGCGACGACTTTCACTCCGAAGTTCATCATGAGGAAGATTGGGTTTTCTGATGAATCTCCGGTATGTCACAATAAGTGTGATACCGGCGAGAATGAATAAAACTATCGAAGCCAACATGTATTATTTTTTGCTTAAGTCGCTTGCAGATCATAAATCCGGCGTCCCTGCATGGCACAAGTCCGCCACCGGGGCGAACAAAATTAATCAAACAGCCCGTAGCTGCTGCCTTTGGTTTCTTTCTTTTGGGCTTTTTTAAAGGTGGAACTGATGTTGGGCAGATTGGGTTGTTTGCCGTTGAGCAAGTCATCAACTGTTATTATCTGAATTTTATCAAGGCCGGTGTCCATTGTACCGAGTTTGATATGACCGGCAGCCTTGGCTTCTTTGAGCATTTCTTTTGTAACAGTGTCGGCAAAGCAAACAAAAATACCTGCGGCGGCTTTTTGCTTATCTATTACCTGCACAAACTCCCGGATGTTTTTTACATTGACACCGCCGCTTTTGGTTTCGATGAGTACAAACTCTTTTGCCTTGTCTGTCTGGTAAGTGAGGTAGCCATCAAAGCCACCATCGGCCACTTTCTTGATGTTGACCACACCATGCAGCAATACTTCTATTACCCACTCCTGAAAACCGAAGCGGCCATTCTCGGTATCCTGCGCCAGCATTTTGGCACTGGCCACATCTTTGGGGAAGCCGTGGAGTTTTACATTGTCTTTTACTCCTTCGCCGTAAGTATCAATCAGCCGCTTTAAGATTAAACGAACGGCAAGATGTGAAATATCAGCACCGAGCCATTTGCGGTTGAGGCGTTGCGCCACAGAAATAGATGTGCCACAGCCACAGAAAAAGTCGGCAACTACATCGCCTTCGTTGCTGCTGGCAGATACAATTCTTTCTAAAAGTGCTTCCGGCTTTTGAGTTGGGTATCCAAGTTTTTCAGCAGAAGATGCTGATAACGGAGGAATATCATCAACGATTGATTGAATAGCAAGGCCTTTCATTTCATCTAAATACCTTTTAAACCTTGGGACACCACCTTCTTTCTGAGGCCAAATGATTCTACCTTCTTTGTCTAACACATCTAATTTTTCAGTTGTGTATTTCCAATGCAGTCCTTTTCCTTTAACGTTTATGCCTCTCCAAGTGTTTCCAGAACTTCCTTCTCTTGTTCCAGCAGCCGTCAAATTATCAGAAGCATATCTTCTGCCAGTTTCTGGCTCAACAAATCTGTAAAATTTTTCTGTATAAGCTTCGTCATAAGCAATGTACTGCTTATTCCAAGTGTACTTGTCACTTTTTGTGTAAAGAAGTATAGTGTCGTGTATATGATTCCATTTCTTCGAGTCACTTCTTGCACTTGTTCTTTGCCAGATAATCTCATTTCTAAAGTTGTCTTCTCCAAATAGCATATCACAAAGCAGTTTGAGATAGTGGCTCATAGTGGGGTCGCAATGGAGGTAGAAACTGCCTGTATCTTTTAAGAGCTTGTGCATGTACCAGAGGCGGTGTGCCATAGTGGTAAGGTAGGCCACAGCCCCATTGCTGATGCTTTTTGTTTTATCAAATACCTGCAATACATCGTAGAGGTCTTTATCAAGGTCGGCCAGCATGTGCATCTCGTCCATATAGCTAACATTGCTCCAGGTATCGGCAAATGCCTGTTTTTGTGCATTGGCATCCTGCATCCCTATGCTTTCAAACAATACATTGTAATTGCGCTTGCTGTTGAAGGGAGGGTCAATATAGATAAGGTCGATAAATGGTTGCGGATAGTTTTGATGCAATTCCTGTAACACATCGAGACAGTCGCCGAAATAAAGATGGTTCATTAAGCAGAATGTTTCTGCGTTCTGAACAGCGGAAATAAAAAATGGGTGCAATCTTCCGCTTGAATCCTACTTCAGATTGGCACCTCGGAGCGCCTCAAGAGAATAGAAAACAGCAAGAAGACGCACCCTTGCGGGTGCATCGCCTGAACTGTTTCTCTCTCTTGAATAAAATTTCCGAGGTTTTATCTGAAAAGAAACATCAGCAACGCAGTGCGTTAATAAATTATGTCAATAGCAAATCTAATGAAAAGGGGAGTAAAAAAATTGCAGACCTTCCTTATCGGAGTATAAGGATACATACCGAAGCAGCGGTATCCTTTTTATCAGGCCTGCAAAATACAGGCCCCCGTTTCCGGATATTAAGAAAATGTGCTGCAGCAAATTTTCTATGTTAAGGCCTGCATATTATTTTCCCGAAGGAGTGTATGTATGAATGTTGGGCAAAGATAAAAAGTGGAGTGGATTCTTCCTTCGTCGGAATGACAAGGGAGAGATTCCGGATCAAGTCCGGAATGACAAGAGGAAGGTTGAAAGGTTGAAGGGTTGACCCTTCGTCAAGCTCACCCTTCGGCAAGCTCCCGCGACATTCGTCGGGGCAGGCAGGGTGACAGAGGGGGATTCCGGATCAAGCCCGGAATGACAAGCAGCAGAGTCTAAGACAATCCCTCATCCACAAACTGCCACATGTGCCGGCCTGAGGATTCATAGCAAAAACAGACGCAAAATCTAAGGACGTACTGGAGTTTTGTTGTAATTTTAAATTCCGTCTGCAACTACCATTTTCAACATTAATAATATTACCGATGTACAGATTAAACCTTCCTTTCAAGAACGTTACCATGCTCTTGCCGGTAGTTTTTGTTTTTTTACAGGTTTCGTATAATCAAACCGGGCAAACAGAAAAATCAATAACAAACATAAAAACCGAACGTAACGTAATCATTAGCGCCAACGATGAGTTTACCGGATTTGAAAATGTTCAATCAAAATTTCAGCTTGATCAAAAGTGCCTAGAGTCCATATCCTTCACAGCCTATGTGCAGGATCCGGATTTGGAAAACCCAACAAACATCAGAAAAACCCCTGGAGGCGAAGTGATTACAGAACTAGAAAAGGGAAGTGATTATATGGTTGAAATCGTCGGACAGAAAAATGGCTGGTTCAAAATAAGCAGGGTTGATGTTTTTGATAATAATGCGGTTGATGTTCCCGGGCAATTTGGATGGATGCATTATTCTGTATTGGCAGTAAGAACAAGGAATTATGCTAATCAAAAACTAAGTGTGTATTCTTCGCCAGTCAAGACCTCTAAAATCGCAGGTATCATCAAAGAAGAAACCGAAGTTCGCTTTACTAAGATTTATAAGGATTATGTATGTATCCGTTTCACCGATGGCAGGGGCAAAAGTGTTGAGGGCTGGATTGAAAAGGAGTGGCTCTGCGGTAATCCGGTTACTAACTGCAGTTGATTGTAGTGTCCTTTTTATTCGCCCCGGTGTCTCCCGTGCTGCGGATTTGTGCCAGGCTGGGACGCCGGGATTTATGACTCCTCCTCAAGCCGAGATAAAAAGTGGTGAGGAATTCTCATTCTTGTGTTTGGTTCGTGGAGACACGAACCATGGCGATAAAAGGGAAATGGTGACACTTACTGTTTGCCGAATAGAATTACTGAACGATGAAGTGTGCGACCCTTCGTTGCCTCAGGGTAAACTGCACAGATGCTGATAGTAGTACTGTCGCTGGCTACATAATTATTTTTTACAGTCCCAGTTTATTAAGCAGGACATCGGCCATTTTGTAAGACGCTTCGTGGCTGTAGCCTGCTATGTGCGGGGTAACGAGTACATTGGGCTGTGCAACGAGCCAGTGCAGCTGTTCTTTTTCCTGCGGGGTGTAGGTGGAAAGGTTTTCGTTTTCGAGTACATCGAGCCCGGCACCGGCAACAAACTGGTGCTGCAATGCCAGTATGAGTGCAGCATTATCAACCACCTTGCCCCTTGAACTGTTGAGAAACCAGGGCTTCCTTTCTAATGAGGAAAAGAAGGCGGCACCGGCCATGTGAAAAGTTTCATCCGTTAGCGGCACATGAAAACTGATAACATCGGCATAGCGGCAGAGCTGATCGAGGCTGGCTTCTTTTACAAAATCGCCACCAAAGCCAAACTTGTATTTATCATAAGCCAGCACGGTAACACCGAAGGGCTGCAGCAGTCTGGCAAAGCTGCTGCCGGTATTGCCATAGCCGATGATGCCCACCGTTTTGCCATGCAGTTCGGTACCACGGTTTTCGTCCCGCTTCCAGATGCCCTGCTTTACTTCTTCTCCGGCTGTGTGTATGTTGTTCATTAAACCGAGCAACAAGCCCAGCAGGTGTTCGGCCACGGCATTGCGGTTGCCTTCGGGGCTGCTTACACAGGCGATGCCTTTGCTTTCGGCATAAGGCACATCAATAAGTTCCATGCCGCTGCCGAGGCGGCCAATCCATTTAAGATCAGCAGCTTTATCGAGCAGGGGTTTATCAATATTAATTCTTGTGGTAACGATGAGCCCTTCGGCATCGCCTATCGATGTTGCCAGTTCATCGTAAGTAATGGCAGGGCGGTAATCCACTTCATATCCTTTTTGCTGAAGGCGGTCGTTTAATAAGGCATGCGCCTTTGCTGTTATGATTACTTTCTTCATCAGCTTATTTCATCTTAAATGTAAGTGCTGCAAATTGCTGAACAGAGAGCTGCTCTGCCCTTTTGTTAAACAAATCATCGGCAAGTATTGCTGCATCAAACAGGGCTTTTACCGCATTTCGTAAGGTTTTGCGGCGCTGGTTAAAGGCTGTTTTAACGAGGTTAAAAAAATCTTTTTCGCTCCGCATGGGCGGCACATCGGAGCGGGGGTGCATACGTATCACCCCGCTTTTAACTTTGGGTGGCGGGTTGAAACTGTTTTCATGCACATCAAAAAGATATTCTGTTGTAAAGAAAGCCTGTACCAGCACACTGAGCACTCCGTAGGTTTTATTTCCTTCTTTAGCTGCTGCCCGTTGCGCCACTTCTTTTTGAAACATGCCCACCATACACTCCACATCCTCTTTCCAGTCTAATAGTTTAAACAATATTTGTGTGGAAATGTTGTAAGGGAAATTGCCAACGACAGTAAATTTTCCGGTAAAAGGTTTATCAATATCTAAGAAACTCTGGTGAATAATTTTACCGGCCAGTGCGGGATAAGTGTGTGTGAGATACTGTACTTTTTCTTCGTCAAGCTCCACGGCTTTGAAGTCAACGCCTTTCAGTTCCAGTAAATATTTGGTAAGCGCCCCGCCACCGGGCCCCACTTCGAGCAGCTGGGTAAAGGGATGCTGCTGCAGCGAAGCCACAATCTTTCTGCAAATATTTTCATCTTTCAGGAAATGCTGGCCCAGCGATTTCTTTAACGTGTACATTACTGCAAAGTAAATGTTTTTGCCTGTGGCAGTAATAAAAAAGAGGCTGCCTTCAGGGAAGACAGCCTTGTTACCTCATCATCTGCTGATATTTATCGAAGTATGACTAATTTCTCTGTGAATACTGTATTATCTGCCGGCAGTTTTATAAGATAGTAGCCGTTGGGCAAGTGCGGCGGAATATCAACATCAAATATGTTGTTGCCGGACATGAGGTGGACAGTTTTTTTCAATACGCAAACTCCCTGCTGGTTGTACAATTGTATTTCTGTACTTGTTTCTGTACCTGCATTAATGCGCAGCATAAAATTATTTTTTGCAGGATTGGGCGAAGCCTGAAGGGCAAATCTTACTTTACCTGTTAAATCGTGGCGGATTGTCCTGCTTACAAGTTCACTGCCCGGTTGTTGCCGCAACCTGACCCTGTAGAAAACATAAGAAGCTCCCCTGGCAGTAACATCATCTGTGAAGCTGTATATGCGGCTGCCTGAATTCTTATCTGATGCAAATATTTTTCCCGCTTCTTCAAATTGCTGCCCATCAAAACTTCTTTCAATAATGAAATGATCAACGTACCGGTTTTCCAATACTTTCCAGGTAAGATAGGCAATGCCATTATTGCAAGTGCTGCTAAAATCAACCAGGTTCCTCGAAAGCACATCGCAGGCACCAAGGCTGCCGATGGTTACTGTATCTGTGGCATACACACTGCATGCCGCCTGCAACTGCTGGGTAACAATATAAACACCGGGAGTATCAACAAAAATAAAAGGGCCGGTGCTGCTGCCGATAATATGACCGTTAGGTGTTGACCACTGATATATTGAAGTAGGAATCGGATTAGATACGTAAATATGACTGACGCCGCCTGTATCGCAAATAAATGGTGTGGCAGTTTCAATTGCTGCCATTGGCGCCATAAAGAAATCGAACGGTGCTACAAAATCCTTAAGCTCTGAAGTAAAAGAAGTGGAAGCCCTTGTTTTTACTATCACCCTCCGGAAAGGCATGAGGCAATCATCACCACCGAAAATTTTTGCATCATCCAGTCCAAGTTTGGAAAGATTGACAGAAAACTCCATAAACTGTTTGGCAGTGTAGTTGGTAACGATGCTGTTGTCGCCAAGCACCAGCGAAAACGGGCCTGTCCATGTGTTATTAACGCTTTGCAGGCCTGTATAAAAAGCACCGGCAGTTTTTGGTTGAATACCGGCATATCCAAACTGTGCGCCATTGTCTTCTCCATCAAAACTTCCTGACCAGTTAAATGCTGCCGGCGTAAGAGAAAGATCGTTTCTGTTTACCCAAATTCTTGCTTCGATAAATGAAAGTGCTGAACTGCTGTACTCGGCAGTAAGGATAATATCGCCTGGCGCTGTCATATTACCAGATGCATCGAACTGCCAGCGGGTATGGCCGGCATCGGGCCCGTAGTTATAAAACCGCCGGGTGGTTCTGTCATAATAAATATCCGTCTGGTACATTTCAAAATCAAAGTACCTGTTACCAGTGGTGTTTTCGATTGATATACCTCCGAACAACCACATAGAGTCTGTCACATTTGGGCCTGCACGCCTTACATGCAGCATCATATCGAGAATCTCATTCTTATCAGGAATTGATTGTGAAACCGGACAAGACCAGTCACTCGGGTTCATCCCATTCTTATTCGAGCCCGAAGCAAATATGGTTGAATCATCACCATGATAATCCCTTACAAAATAGGCATCAACCAGCAGCCTGTTATTAACCACAGAATATGGCGGAAAACGCATCTGCCTGTAAAAAGGCAGTTTTCTTGAATTAGGATTTGAAGAATAGTTAGCAAGTAAAGCAGCCGCACCTGTTGTATCTACAATAAACTGCCCGGTGCCGATTGAACCCGGTAACCAAAACCAGTCATCATTACCAGACTGCACCAATCCGTTGAAGAAGTTGGAACGCAGGTCAGCGTCCACTCCGAAATTTGCTTTAATAATGGGTGTTGTTATTTGTGCATTCAACATCCCCGGAGCAAAAACTAATAAGAATACTATCTGCACTAATGTTTTCATAGCAGTATGACTTTGATATAAACAGAAACCTCCTCAGTGTGGTGGTTTGTGATGGCTGTTCTGTTATATCAATGACTTACTATATGGACTGTAGAAATGCCTGAAACAAATTCGTTTCCGTTTGACATTACTGCCACCACCCGATAGCTTATAAAGCCGGGAAAAACATTTGCATCAGTAGCCTTGTACGACTTTGCACCACTGCAAACTTCATAGTCCCATGTCTCCCAATAAGCATAAGGGTCTGCAGGATCTTCATAAGTCCGCTGAACATAAAAAGAACTTACCCCCACAGCAGAAGTAACACCCCATGTGGCAGTAATTCCATTTTTACCCTGCCTGTGTGTGCGGAAAAAGGAAAAATCTGTGGCTGCTGTGTTTGCCGCTTTTTTGGGTGAAGCATTTTCCGGAAGAGCTGTACCAAACGATGTAAGCAATACAAATGCAATGACGCAAGCAATTATAAGTTTTGTTTTCATACAGGTATTGATTTTGCGATAAATTTATTACTTCCCTGCCTGAAAAAAAAGGTAGGTTTTCGTCCAAAATATACCCTGTGAGATTACTCTTCCTGAATGTTACTGTTACGTTGTACTATATACTTAGAAATCTTGTGCTTTAAAAAAAGAAGCCGCATTTACTATCAGAGAGAAAAGCCCGTCAAGCTTCTAAATTGCGACATCTTTAAGGCGTTAACTCCTTAATCAACAATATTATCATATAATTACACCTCCACAATTACAGGATATTTTAGCAGGAGTCTTAAAATCCTACGATAACGGATACTCTCTGTCAAGAACGAATAATTATATGTACAAATACTTATACCCGGGCAGTGCGTAATTAAAAATTCTTATACCCATAACTGCACAATAAAAAAAGCCCTCCTTGCTTTGCAGGAGGGCAAAAATGTTCAGACTTCTCACACCTACTTCACAATATTAAAGCGTACAGCCTGATTAATCTCATCATTATACAAACGAAGATAATACAAGCCCGAAGGAAGCAATGCGACCTGTGAATATGTAAGAGTATTATTCCCTATCATCAGGTTTTCTTTAAACCTGTAAATTTCTTTTCCTGCAGCATCTACAATACTAACTGTTGCTTTTGTGCTAACCCTGCTGTTTACAACTACTTGTATCATATCTTTTGCAGGATTCGGCATTAACTGTACAATCACATTATTCATTCCCTGCTTTCTTACCGGAACTATTGTACTGTAGTTAGCCCTTCCACTCTTCATCACGGCCTTTATTCTGTAAAAAATAGTTATAGACTGAATACTGCTCACATCATCAGTAGTGTTGTACTTTTCCACTTCATTAACAGTAGGCCGTCCTGTAACAGTACCCACCTGTGCAAATGTTGACCTGTCGGTACTCCTTTCAATAATAAAGTAATCAATTTCCTGTCTGCACAAAGCATCCCACTTTAAGCTTACTGTTGTGTTATTAATGGAAGCTGTTACTACTAAAAATTCACAGCTTAACACATAAGGGGTACAACGCCAGTCCCTTTCTGAAGTACAGCCCCAAACTGCTGTTGT
>CALLZY010000220.1 GCA_937858715.1 uncultured Chitinophagaceae bacterium
TGAGAATATTTTTCTTACTGCTTGCCACAGTTTCGTTTTCAATTATTGGCTTTTCACAAACACTTCGCCAGCCGGCAACCTCGCCGTACAAAGAATTTGGTGCGTACAGTCAGAAACATACCGATCTTTTTTCTGTTTCTGGTAACAAGGCGGCTCTGGCCCATATAAAAAAATTGTCAGCCGGGCTATTTGCAGAAAGGAAATATATGCTGGAAGAGCTAAACAGTTTTTCTGCCATTGCGGCAATTCCAACCCGTTCTGGCAACTTTGGGCTACTGGCTGATTACTCTGGGTTTAGCGGGTATAATGAATCGCTGCTTGGACTGGCTTATGCCCGAAAACTGGGAAGTAAGTTAGATGCAGGCATTCAGTTTAACTATAATCGTATCAGCATTGCCTCGTATGGCAGTGCAGCCACAGCCGGCTTTGAAGCTGGAATAATTGCGCACCTCACTGAAAAACTCCACGCCGGCTTCAGAGTAGAGAACCCCGTTGGTGGAAAATTTGGTAAAGACCAGCAGGAAAAGATACAATCTGTGTATGCTGTAGGATTAGGATATGATGCGTCTGAAAAGTTTTGTGTAACCGCTGAAATTGAAAAAAGTGAAAATCAGCCAGTGAATGTGGTGTCCGGTTTTCAATATAAGCCTGTACCGCAACTTTTGGTCAGAGCCGGATTTAGTTCAGCAACTTCCTCAATCTGGGCCGGTGCAGGCCTTTCAATGCGTTCTTTCAGGATTGATGTGATGGCAGCTTATCACCAGCAGCTTGGTGTTACTCCGGGACTAATGTTATTGTTCAACATCAACAGTAAAAAAGATGATTAAGCTGATAAATATAATACTGCTGCTGTTGCTTTTTCCCCGTGTAATGGAAGCCCAGGAAATACCACTCAGCAGTGAGCAGCAATTAGAAAATCAGGCCGATACAGAAGAAGGGGAGACAGAAGATGATAGCTGGCTTCAGGATTTGGATATTTTCAAAAAGAATCCGATAAATATTAATACAGCCGATGCAGATGAATTAAGGCAACTGAGAGTACTTACTGATTTGCAGATCGCAAATCTTGTTACATACAGGAGTGTTCTGGGAAAGTTGCAAACTATTTATGAACTGCAGGCTGTTCCATCGTGGGATGTTGCAACAATAAAGAAAATTCTTCCGTTTGTTACTATTGCGGGAGCTCTTTCTTTAAAGGATGATTTGCTGAAAAGATTTAGCGGTGGAGAACATACCATTTTGCTGCGGTTGTCGCAGGTTTTGGAACGGTCAAAGGGTTTCGATCCTTCAACTGCAGGTACAAAATATTTGGGTAGTCCGCAGAGGATGTTTTTCCGCTACCGCTACACGTACAAAAACTTGTTGCAGTACGGACTAACAGGTGATAAAGATGCGGGTGAGCAGTTTTTTAGTGGTAAACAGAAGTATGGATTTGATTTTTATTCATTTCACTTTTTTGTCAGGAAGACAGGAATAATTCAGGCTTTGGCTTTGGGAGATTATACTGTCAATCTTGGCCAGGGACTTATTCACTGGCAAAATCTGGCGTTTAAGAAAAGTGTGGATGTTATGGGAGTGAAGCGGCAGTCGGCAGTATTAAGGCCTTATACTTCTTCAGGCGAATTTTATTTTCACCGGGGAGCAGCAATAACAATCAGGCGGCGTAGAATGGAATCAACGGTATTTTTTTCTTTCAGGAAACTGAGTGCAAATTATGTTGCCGATACAGTTAACCATGAGGATTACATTTCTTCATTCCTGAATTCGGGGTATCACCGAACTGAAAGTGAAATATCTGACCGAAACAGACTTTCGCAAATCACCGCCGGGGGAAATGTCGCCTACAAGGGCCGCAACTTTCATGTAGGAGTAAATGGGGTGTATTACAAGTTTTCTTTGCCTGTGCAAAAAAGAGATGCGCCATATAATCTTTATGCAATCAGCGGCAGCAACTGGTATAATGAAAGTATTGATTACAGTTTTACATTCAGAAACCTGCATTTTTTTGGTGAGGCTGCTATTGCTAAAAACAATCATTTAGCTGTTGTAAACGGTTTGCTTGTAAGTGTTGATCCGAAGGTTGATTTATCTGTTTTGCATCGTTCTATCAGTGCAGGGTACCAGGCAGTAAACGGGAATGCATTTACCGAGAACACATTTCCTGCAAACGAGAGCGGCATCTATGCCGGAATAACCATAAGGCCATTTACAGGCTGGAAAATCGATGCTTATTGCGACTTTTTCAGGTTTCCATGGTTGAAGTACCAGGTTGATGCTCCTTCAAGTGGAAACGACTACATGATCCAGATAACTTATTCTCCAAATAAGCAGGCAGAAGTTTATACAAGATTCAGAAGCGAATCAAAAAAAAGCAATCAGCCTGACAACAGCACAGCGACTAATTATCTTGTGTCATTGCCCCGAAAAAGCTGGCGTACACAGATTTTTTTTAAACCAGGTAGTGCTATTACATTTAAAACAAGGGCAGAAATGCTTTGGTATGACAAAGACGGGGTCAATGCTGAAAATGGGTTCCTGATTTTTCAGGATATTATCTATAAACCATTATTAAGCCCTTTTTCTGCGGGAATACGGCTACAGCACTTCAACACAGATGGGTATAATTCAAGAATTTATGCTTACGAGAACGATGTTCCATATAGCTATTCAATTCCTTCTTTTTTTGAGCAGGGTCTTAGGTATTATCTGAATCTCGGGTATGACATATCGGATAAAATGTCAATATGGTTGAGGA
>CALLZY010000221.1 GCA_937858715.1 uncultured Chitinophagaceae bacterium
GTATCTGTTGAAAGAGCCATTTTTTTAATCCTAAAATGGGGACTATGCGGAAGGGTTGTTTGATAATTCTATTATTTATTACTTCTTTAGTTAATGCTCAGTTTACTCCGGGTAATATTGTTGTATCAAGAGTGGGTGATGGAGTTACAACTCTAAGTAATGCCTCTTTTCAAGTTCAATTAGTTGAGTACACAACTGCCGGCGTTCCAACAGGTGTTGTTGTTACATTACCAACAACAAGTGGTGGAGCAGGAAATAGGGCTTGTACTAATAGCGGAACAGCCACGACAGAAGGATTTCTTACTCAAAGCTATGATGGACGTTTTCTTGTACATGTAGGATATGATGCCCCTCAAGGTACTGGAGGAATTGCAACATCTACAGTAAACAGAACAATTGCAAGAATAGATGCCGGTGGAATTGCAAATACAAGCACCAGTTTTTTAGCGACTGCTGGTAATGCTTATTCTGGTTTAAGTATTAGAGCTGCCTGTACATATGATGGTTCACAATTCTGGGCAAGTGGTGGTAGCGGTGCAACTGCAGGCGTTAGATATTTGGCTTTTGGAAATGATAATATTGCAGGCACTCAAATCAGTATAACAAGTACAAATACAAGAGGAATAAAAATTTTTGATGATCAATTGTATATTTCAACAGCTGCTGGGACTACTTTAAGAATTGCATCTGTTGGTACAGGGATGCCAACAACAAGTGGGCAAACAATTACCAATTTACCTCCAAATATTCCAACCTCAAATTTCGATCCTGCCAATTTTATTTTTTTTGATAAAAACGCAGCAGTTGCTGGGCCGGATTTGCTTTATGTGGCTTGTCAGAGTACAACTGTGGCTAATTCCGGGCTCTATAAATATTCATTTGATGGTACAACCTGGACCGCACAGGGTTTCATTCAAACAAATGCCCAGGTTGTTGGTGTTACAGGGTATACAGATTGTAGCGGGAATATTGTACTCTATCTTACAAGATCAGGAGGTGGAGCTGTTCTTTCAACACAAATTCTTCAGTACATAGATAATAGTTCATATAATGCTCCCATGACTAATAATGGAGGAGATTTTTTAACTGCTTCAACACTTCTTGTAACAGCAGCGGCAAACTACGGCTTTCGTGGATTAGCCATGTCCCCCGCCCAAGGATATACCGTTACAGGTGCACAAAATATTGCAGCAGGTAGTTACAATAAGATAACTGTGAAATCCGGCGGCACTGCCACACTTACCGGTAACATTGTTGTGTATGATAAAATTGTTGTTGAAAGCGGCGGCACACTTGTTATGGGAAGCAATATTATTACAAGCCCTGCTGGTATCGGCAGCAGTTTTGAAGTAAAAAGCGGTGGTACAATAAAAATTGGTTCGGCTGATGGCATCACAGCATCTGCAGCTTTAGGTAATGTGCAAACCTGTTTCAGAACCTATGCCAGCGGAGCCAATTATGAATATAACGGAACTGTACCCCAGGTTACAGGAAATGGATTGCCTATCTCACTTTCAGGAACATTAAGAATAAATAATTCATCCGGTATTGCCACTACAGGAGTAACCTTAACGCAAAATACTTCAGTAGCGGGTACATTGGATTTATCATTGGGAAAATTTACTACTTCCTTTTTTACACAGGTTATAAGGCTTGAAAACGGATCGAACGTAATAAATGCAGGAACATCAAGTTTTGTAAGTGGACCTATTAAAAAAATAGGCGATACTGATTTTACTTTTCCCGTTGGTAAAGGTAGTATCTATGCACCATTAAGCCTTACCGGCGGTGCCGGTGCTGTTCCTGCAGATGATTTTACCGTTGAATATATGCGGGTAAATCCTCAGTCGCTTTATGGTAATACTTATGCCCCTGGTATCAACCATGTAAGTTATGTAGAACACTGGACCATTTCCCGCCTTAACGGCAATGCTTCAAAAATAGTTTCGCTGGATGTACACCAAACCAGTTTTTGCCTTCTGCCAGTCACTACTTTTGTCAGCAAGAATGATGGAGGTATCTGGACGAATGAACCTTCTATACAAACCGGTTTTGCAGCATGTGGTATTTATCAATGTGGAACGATTTCCACTTCAAGTCCCGTTACATCTTTTAGTCCGTTTACATTAGCTACTTCTGATCCGTTTGCTATAAACCCCCTCCCCATCAAACTCATCAGTTTCAATGCAACTAAAATCAGCTCATCCCGGTCGCTTATAAGCTGGGAACTGGCCGCCTGTTGCAGTAAAGAAGCATGGTTTGAACTGGAAAAATCAACCGACGGCAGGAATTATACACTGCTGACAACCCTTGCCGGCAGCGAAAGCAGCAAACTGTACAGCTATACCGATAACCAGCTAACGGCAGGAACAACCTGGTACCGCCTGAAAGCCACCGATGCGGATGGCAAGATAACTTATAGCCGTGTGGCCACTATAGTTAACGATGACAGCGGTGGACTTGTCGTAACCCTTTCGCCCAACCCTGCGGGTGAACAGGCTGTGGTGTCGGTTACGGCTGCAAAGAAAGCAACGGTGCAGTTCAGCATCATCAGCAGCAGCGGTGTGGTGATGAAGCAATGGCAGCAGACAGTGGCGGCAGGCACACAGACGGCAGCAGCGGATATGTCGGCCCTGCCAGCGGGGATATATCAGCTGCTTTGCCAAAGCGAAGCAGAAAAGGTGGTGGTTCGGTTTGTGAAGAATTAAAAGCGGAGACACAGGGTCGGCATTCCTGTACAGGGCCACCTGTTTACACAAGTTATCCACCTAACATTAAAATAATGCTGGCAAAGATTTTATGTCATTATTTTTATACGAAATCTGGCAACGGATTTTCCCCGATTCAGTACCCCCGGAAAATATGTGTTGGTAAGGCTATACGGCTCAGACTTAACAAAAACCTCAAAGCAATAGTGATATACTGCCGGTATAATGCTGCGCATTATGCATGGTATTTTTTGTTTGTAAAAAAACTAAAACTATATGAAGAAGATTTACTTTTTACTGATATCAGTATGTTTTGTAGCTGCAGTGAATGCACAAACTCCTAATGACTACAGAGTAAGCACAGCATCTACAGTGTATCTTGATGCAACCACAAACTGGGAGACATGGAATGGTTCTGCTTGGGTTCCAGCAGTTTCGGCTCCGATAGGTGTAGTTGCAAGTGGCAATACAATTACAATATTATCTGGAGCTACATATGCCGGCAGCACAACTGCGGTTTCTGTTCCTTCTGGTGTTACCATTTTATTACAAGGATTTTCGGCAAACCCAATGAGTGCCGGGTTAGTTACTTTTAGTAACGGTAGTACTTTTGTCATGAATTCTACCAGTTCGTTTGCACGGGTGATTGGAGCTTCATCTTTTGCTGCTAATAGTAACTGTGAATTCAGGGGATCATCAACCCTAACTCCTTCAACTTCATTTTCAGGAAGGACTTTTGGAAATGTAACATTCATTAGTACATCAGGTGTTATGCCTGCTATAACTGGTACAGGCACTTCGGCATTAATAATAAATGGTAATTTGTCAATAGGAACAAATACAACATTTAATTGTAACCTTACGAGTACTCCTGGGCATTCAATAAAGGGCAATATTTCAGTAGCAAGCGGAGCAACATTAAATTTTAATCCAGCATCGGCTGGAACTATGAATTTTAATGGTTCCTCCGCACAAACTATAAGTAATTCCGGTACATTAACTTTTGGAGCAAATGAGGCAGTTGTTATTGCTAACTCCAACGGTGTTACTTTTAATAATAATCAAACAATTTCCGGAAGTATGACAGTTAATGCAGGTTCAATACTTGCTACAAGCGGTACTTTGACCTTAAGCGGTACACCTGCAATAAATGGTTCATTTCAGATAAATCAGGGTGGCTGGGCTACAGGCGGCAGCTGGAATTATGGCACTACAGGAGGTCTAATATTCAATAATACAAGTGGTGTATATGGAGTAAACAACACCGATGTTTTCTTTCCTTCAACAAATGGTCCGGTTAATTTATCTGTACTTAACGGTGCAAGTGCTGGTGTTAATTTTAACAGCATTACCAGAACAGTATCCGGCACTTTCACCTATGCAGCACCAATTTCCAATTATTGTAATTTAACATTTTCAGGAAGTAAAGTACTATCTTATGGAGCTCAATTGACTTGTGGCACATTTACGTATTCATCTTGCTCCAGCGCATTAACATATAACAGTGGTGCAAATCCGCATGTAAGAGGTAACGAATGGACAAATGCCAATACCCCGGGGATTGTTACGGTGTCAAACAATACCGTTATAAGCTATCCGGGTTATGGTAATGGTACCATCTGCGGAGACCTGAACATTGGCTCCGGTTCTGCCTTATATGCCGATTATGGCGGCGGCAGTGCATCTTTAACTGTTGGAGGGAACCTGGTATTAGACGGGAATTTGAGTTTGGGTGGAGCATTTGGCGGTGACCTTTATGTAAAAGGTAACTTTACAAGAACGGGATCTTTCAATCCTAATAGCCGTACCGTATTTTTTGACGGTACAACAGGTGATCAAACCATTACTGGTGCTACTACATTCGATTATGTTATACTGGATAAGGCCGCAGGAAATCTATTATTGGCCAGCCCAATCAGTCTGAACCAGACACTTACATTAACAAATGGTAAGGTTGTACTGGGTGCCAATGATCTCAGTTTATTAAATGCTGCCCCCTCATCATTAAGTTCCGGTTCAGCTACATCGTATGTTGTTACCGGAAGCACCGGAGCATTGAAACGGGCAATTAGTACTGCAAATGCAGCTCAGGATTATGTATTTCCTGTAGGCTCTGCAACTAACTTGCAACAGGCAACGGTTAATTTCAGTGCCATCACTGCGGATAACACCCTTGCTGCAAGGTTTATTACAGGTGCCAGCGGCAATGCAGGATTACCACTGACAGAAGGAGATAATATAGCAAGGACTGCAAGTGATGGATATTGGGAGATAAATGCAGCATCTGCAACCGGCGATACCTATACAGGAACATTTGTTGCGAATGGTTTTACTGATATAACTGACTACACCAAAGTGCATTTACTGAAGAGAGCTGATGCTGTTTCAGCCTGGACACTGAATGGTACTCATGTTACAACAACAGGATCCAATGCGCTGGCTTCTTTACAGCGTACGGGGATGTCTGGTTTCTCACAGTTCGCCGTTGGTGGTGAAAGCCTTATTTCACTGCCATCTGTGATGCTCAGTTTCTCCGGCTATAAATCAGGCGTTGTAAACAAACTGAACTGGACAACAGTAAGCGAACAGAACAACCGTGGCTTTGCCGTTGAACGTTCAGCAGATGGTGTTAACTATGCTGCAATAGGTTTTGTAAACAGCCTTGCTGTTAATGGCAACAGCGATGCCAGCTTAACGTACAGCTTCACCGATGCAAACCCAACAGGCAGCAAACAATACTACCGTTTGCGTCAGCAGGATATAAACGGTGTGAGCAGGCTGAGCAATGTGATTGTGATAAAAGGTGAGAAAGTAAACACACTTACGATTGACGGGTTGTATCCTAATCCTGTCAGCAGTCAGCTGAATGTGGCGGTGAGCAGTCCTGTCCGTGGTTCTGTTACGCTTCAGGTTGTGGATATGACCGGCCGGATACTTTCACAGCAGGTGAAAGCCATTGCCGAAGGCAGCAACACTGTTTCATTAAATGTAGATGGTCTTTCTAATGGCAGTTACATACTGAAAGTGGTGAATGCCGAAACTGGTGCGGTGAGTGCAAAGTTCAGCAAGCAATAGTTTATTCTGAAAAAACCAAATAATACAAAGGCCCCGCTTCTGATGAAGCGGGGCTTTTTCTATTTGTGTTTCTTGGTGACTTGGTGTCTTAGTGGCAAAGATGATGATATACAAAACTGCCGCCCCCTATGGGGCTTTTGGCCTAATCGTCTTAGACGTTTCTACCAAACTTTCGTCCCTACGGGACTTTTATTTTTGTACCGGATTGTTATCAAAATGCCGTTACGTTGAATAACAGACTTTGTGTTTTACCACAGGCCCATCGGGCCGGTAGTTTGGCAGAAGGAAGATGAGGCTTTGGTGTTCTTGAGTTGATATGTGCTACCAAACTTTTGTCCCTACGGGACTTTTGTTTTTGTACCGGATTGTTATCAAAATGCCGTTACGATGATTAACAGACTTTGTGTTTTTCCACAGGCCCGTAGGGCCGGTAGTTTGGTAGAAGGAAGATGAGGATGTGACAAGAAGCCCCATCGGGGCGACAGTCTATTGAAGTGATTGTGATTGCCGGAATGTTTTACCAAACTGCTGCTCTGCCAACTGGCGGACTTGTTGGTTTTATAACCTGTTTATTCTTCTGCCAAACTATCACCGCTACGGGGTTTTATGATCTGCAAGGCCTATCTGGATGCCTGTCCCGAACCTGATACGGGATTCCGGCATCTGTCCATCAACAGCTTTTCTATTAGAAGAGACCCCGGATCAAGTCCGGGGTGACATTGCGTTTGGGTTCGGCATTTTCGTTGATACTACGAAGCGCTGTCATGCCGGGCTTGACCCGGCATCTCAACTTAATATTTTTTGTGAAAGCCCCGGCTCAATGGCCGGGGTGACATTGCGTTTCAGTTGACTAGTCCAGAATTGAAAGACTTTTGCGTATTATCTCCACACAGTCTTTTATTTGTTCTTCATTAATGATGAGGGGAGGAGAGAAACGTATCTTATCGCCATGTGTCGGTTTTGCCAGCAGGCCATTGTCCTTCAGCTCAAGACAAAGTTTCC
>CALLZY010000222.1 GCA_937858715.1 uncultured Chitinophagaceae bacterium
ATAAGGACAACGGTCATAAAATTATCAGGAATTATTGAAACAGCTGATCACAATACTTTTTTGTTGTTTACTCTTGTCTGCTGATGCACAGGATGATACCAGTTTTCACTTTGTAAGAAAGATATCAGGTGATATTGTTGGGTTTACTGTTGATAACCTTGACAATATTTATATACTCAACAGCCGGAACCAGGTTAAAAAGATAAATACCAATGGTGACTCTGTAGCAGTGTATAATAACATCAGGAAGTTTGGGCAAACAACGCTGATAGATGTTTCTAACCCGCTGAAGGTGTTGTTATACTACAAAGATTTTGCCACCGTTGCCATGCTCGACCGTTTTTTGAATGTAGTAAACACTGTCGATTTGCGTAAGCAGAATATTCTGCAGGCGAAAGCCATTGCTCAGTCGTATGATAATAAAATCTGGGTGTATGATGAGGTGGAGAACAAATTGAAAAAAGTGGACGAAAGCGGCAAGCTATTACAAGAAACACCCGACTTCAGACTGCTGCTTGATGTGGCAGCACAACCCGTCAAGATATTTGATGAAAACAAGTTTGTGTATCTCTACGATTCAACTTATGGTGTTTATGTATTTGATTATTACGGAACACTGCGGAATAATATTATGATTACCGGCTGGCAGAACTTTAAAGTAGCCGGAAAATATATTTATGGCTCCAAAGCTGACACATTATACCGTTACGATATTTCGGATTTTCAGTACGACGAGTGGAAGCTCCCTGGCCAGTTGCAAAACGCATTATCTTTCAATTTTACTGCCGGAAGGGTCTATGCCTTAAAGTCTGAGGCAGATAAAAAAACCTTTAGCCTTCTTGTTTATACAGTCCGTTAACAGCAGCAGCTTTCTTTTTTCGATAATTTTGCGGCATGAATGATTTCCTTCAGAAAATATGGTTTGATAACGCCGTTCAGGCATACCTGATTGTTACCGGTGTTATTCTCTTTATCTGGATTTTTAAAAGAATTATTTCAAGGTTTTTTGCTGGGCTGCTTTTTGGAGTTGTAAGGAAGATTTGGAGTGATATTGACCGCAAGTCTTTCATTAATCTCGTTATAAGACCACTTGGCACTTTTGTGGCTATATTGGCAACCTGCATTGCGTTATACAAACTCCGGTTTCCTGAAAAGCTGAATGTTGAACTGCTTTTTGGCTTTTCGTCAAAAGAAATAGCTCACAGGTTTGCCTCGGCCATTATTATTATTTCCTTTGCGGGCCTGCTGATACGTATTATTGATTTCGTGGCAACGATACTGGAAAAAAAGGCAAACCTGACCCCGGAACAGAATGACAACCAGCTAATCGTTTTCTTTAAGGATTTCTTCAAGGTAATAATTGTTATCATTGGAATAATACTGGTACTTCGTTACTCCTTCGGGCAGGATGTTCGAAGCTTACTTACAGGTTTGAGTATTGTGGGTGCTGCTATTGCCCTTGCCCTTCGTGAAAGTATCGAAAACCTGATTGCTTCTTTTATTATTTTCTTTGATAAGCCTTTTGTAACCGGCGACATTGTAAAGGTGCACAGTTTTACCGGCACGGTTGAAAAAATTGGGCTGAGGAGCACCCGGATAAGAACCGACCAGAAGACATACATAACAGTTCCCAATAAGCAGATGGTGGATAGTATTGTAGATAATTTATCGCTCCGTACACACCGCAAAGGAGATCTGCGGCTCGAAATTGACCTGCACACCAGCAGTACATTAACGGCACAGCTAACTGAAGAAATAAAAAAGATATTAAACCGGAAAGATGTGGAATCATTTCAGGCACATGTGGGTGAAATTGCCGCTAATGCAATTATTGTGACTGGCGATTATCTTACTGCTGCTGTTTCAATGGAAGAGTTTAATGCCATAAAACAGGAAATAAACCTGCAAAGCCTGAAACTGCTCGAAGAATTGAAGATTGAACTGGCTGGTGAGAATAAGGATATAAAGATTAATAAATGATTTTCTTTTACCAGTAAGTTATTAAGGGTATTAACAAATAATACTTCGGCGATGCGAAAGACTTATGAAATCTGGCTTGAATTAAAGTTTAGATTTAAAAGCAGCAAAGTGGTCTTAATTGTCTTACTGTCTTAATTTTTCAAACAACTACTGAACCGGAAATGCCGTACTGATAATCTCTCCGAGTTCCTTATCAAACACACCATATTTACCATATTCTACAACACGGCCCAGTTCCTTTCCTTGTTTCAATACGATAATAGTGGGCACATTGGTAATGTTAAGGGCAAGCGACAGGCTGCCAAACGATTTCTTCTTTCGGTCAACACCAAACAATGTTACCCTGTCGGCAGGAAAACCGGCAGCTTCTGTTAAGGCAAACAACTTTGGTATTATGAATTGCGAATCTTCGCACCAGGTGCCCATAAACACCAGTAGTTGCAACGAGTCTTTATGTTGCTGCAGGCCATCAACAGCAACTTTATTGGGGGTGTAGCCAACAAGGTTTTGGGCGTACCATTTAAAACTGGTATCAGCCTGCAATATTTCTTTTGTGATGAATCCTTTATACGACTTTTCATCAGGCCTTTCTACCAGTACTTCATACTGTGTTTGAGCAAAAAGGGTATTCCCAGCAAGCAGGGCAAGAATTATAACAGGCAAAATCTTTTTCATGGTGAATGCTTTATAGCGGCAAAAGTAAAAGGGTGTAGCCAAAAGATGAAGCAACTGGCGCAAAAGTTGCAGCGTTCAGACGGAGTGCTTATAAATTCGCCTTCATCTCCAGCAAAAAGCCTTTGACCTTTTGTAAAGATTGTATGGCCGCAAAACGTTCTTCAGCTTTTTTATTTTTCTTCAGGTAATCTTTCGCCCCTTCAATGGTAAACTTGCGGCGGCGCAGCAAGTCGTAAATCATTACCAGGTTTTTAATATCCACCGGCCGGAAGAACCGGTCTCCCTTTCTGTTTTTGCGGGGCTGTAATATATCGAATTCCGTTTCCCAATAACGTATCAGCGATTGGTTTTCCCGGAACATAACGGCTACCTCACCAATAGAGTAATATTGCTTTTTGAAAAGTTCTTCATCTTCCGGCACATGAATTAAATCAGCCGCCAGGGCAATATCTTTTAAAGATTTGCGGCCCCTTTTTCCGGCAGAGGGTGTCTGTGGTGCAGCCGTCGTGATTTCCTTTATAGGAGTTATCTCTACTTCTTGCGCCTCTTCAATTTCTGGTTCAGGAACCACCACAGCCAGTTCCTGAACAGGTTCTTCCACTACGGGCAATGATGAGGTGTCCACCGCTTCTTCAACGGGGGCACTAAAATCAAATGATATTTGTCTTAAAGGCTTTTTCAAGGTGTAAAGGTAAACACACCTAAGTGACTATCAATTATACTATACAATGTGTGGAAAAAATTAACAGGGGGCTTCTTTCCCGGCTCACTTATTAATCTAAGCTCTGGTTGCTGGCCGCTGCTTTCTTCAGCAATTGGTCAAACTGCTCGGGGGTCAGATCGTTGTAGAAGAAATATACCGGATCCAGTTTATCGCTGTATTTATGTACTTCATAGTGACAGTGCGGCCCGGTGCTTTTTCCGGTGCTGCCAACCCAACCAATTACCTCTCCCCGTTTTACCTCCTGTCCGTTTCTTGCTTTCACTCTTACCATGTGGCCATAGAGTGTTTCGTATCCAAAACCATGGCTGATGATAACATGGTTTCCATACCCGTTTCCGGTGTTTCCGGCGGTGGTCACTGTTCCGTCTGCCGTGGCGTAAATTGGAGTGCCGGTTGGTGCCGTAAAATCAAGCCCCGCATGAAATTTTGTGGTTTTATATACCGGGTCTATCCGGTAACCAAAGCCTGATGCAACACGGGTAAGGTCTTTATTGGCCACCGGTTGTATGGCTGGCGTATGCGACAGCATATGTTCTTTATTCTTCACTAATTCTTCCACCTCATTATACGATTTCTTCTGGGCAGCAATGCGGCTGTTCAGGTTATTCAGCGTGGCAGCAATGGAAGCAGCCAGTTGAAAGTCCTTTATCTTCTCCACTTTGGCAATCTCAATTTTTGTTTCCAGTTCTTTTGCCCGGGCACTGTCCGGAACAGGATTTGCCTCAAAAACAGCCCGGTAAACATCATTGTCCCTTTTTTCCAACTCCCGCATCTGTTTTTGGACAGATTCAAGACTGTCTTCCAGTTCCCTGTAATGATCTTTCAGGATTTTGTTTTGGTAGGCTAACTGCTTTTCTTTTGGTGAGCCGATAAATTGAAAAGCAGCATAAGAAATAAGACCGGCGGTAACAAGGGCGGCTGCTACAAAACCAAATACCCGCAACAGTTTTACCCGTAGTGGAGTTTCCAGTTTTTCATACCGGAGGGTGTTGGTATTATAGTAGTATTTTATTTTTTTCATGAAAGCGGCCCTAACTGCGACTTTAAATCAAATGCGGTCTGAATAATTTACCTTTGCCCCACTTTTTACGTGGTTGACAAAGATAGACTGTAAAATAGCAAAAATCAACCCGGAAACAGTATTGATAACCAGTAAAAAAGAAATTATTTATGTAGCCGGCTTTAGTACTGCTATCATCGTTCCTTCCGCCAACTGGCGGACACTTGTACTGAAGTAACACCGATGAGCAGATTTAATAATTCGGCTTTCATTCACCATTTACCACTCACTAACATGATGACCAGCGCAGAAATAAGGCAAGCTTTTATGGATTTTTTCCGTTCGAAGAACCACGACATTGTACCCTCGGCTCCTATTGTGGTTAAGAACGATCCCACACTCATGTTCACTAATGCGGGCATGAACCAGTTCAAAGATTATTTCCTCGGAAATAGAAAAGCTGCCAATCCCCGGGTTGCCGATACCCAAAAATGCCTGCGGGTAAGCGGTAAGCACAACGACCTTGAAGAAGTGGGTGTGGATACTTACCACCACACTATGTTTGAGATGCTGGGTAACTGGAGTTTTGGTGACTATTTCAAACAAGAAGCCATCGCCTGGAGCTGGGAACTGCTGGTTGATGTGCTGGGAATTAATAAAGACAGGCTCTACGTTACCATTTTCGAAGGTGATGAAAAAGAAGGCCTGCCCAAAGATGAAGAGGCATACAACGAATGGAAAAAAGTGATTGCCGAAGACAGGATTTTAATGGGCAATAAAAAAGATAATTTCTGGGAGATGGGCGATACCGGCCCGTGTGGCCCCTGCACCGAAATACATGTTGACTGCCGGCCCGATGAAGAAAGAAAACAGGTGGATGGAAAAACACAGGTAAACAAAGACAATCCGCAGGTAATTGAAATCTGGAACAACGTATTCATCCAGTTTAACCGCAAGAAAGACGGCAGCCTTGAACCGCTGCCCGCCAGGCATGTGGATACAGGTATGGGATTAGAGCGGTTAGTAAGGGTGCTGCAAAACAAAACTTCCAATTACGATACCGATATTTTTACAGGAACAATTGCCGTGGCTGAAGGAGTAACCGGTAAAAAGTATGATTACAGCGACTCCAAGCAGGCCGTTGCTTTTCGTGTAATTGCCGACCATATCAGGGCTATCAGTTTCACTATTGCTGATGGGCAGCTACCGTCAAATACAGGTGCAGGATATGTTATCCGTCGGATATTAAGAAGGGCTGTACGTTATTATTATTCTTATCTCGATTACAAACATCCGTTACTTGCACAATTGGTGCCGGTGCTGGCTAAGCAATTTGAAACCGTATTTCCGGAGTTGCAAAAGCAGGTTGATTTTGTGGCTAAAGTGGTGAAGGAGGAAGAAGAAGCTTTTTTGCGGACAATTGATAGCGGTACAAAACTGTTCAATAGTGAACTTGAGTCAAAACTATTAAAAGCAACGGAAAATCTACACTCTGTATATGTACAATTGGAAACGGCTTTCTTAAAACAGAATGCCATTAATAAAATTGCTGAGTTACAAGAAAAAGCAGAAAAAATGAATTCACTAAATACCAAAGTGAATATACTTTCCAGTTTGCAAGAAAAAATCGATTCTATTATAAATTTTAAAATTTCTTTTGAAAAATTAACTTCTACATTAAACAATTCTCAATTTACTGATCTTGCAAAAATTGTTTCTTCTCAAGCCCAAGCTTCAAAAATTATTACAGGTTCTTTAGCTTTTAAACTTCAAGATACATATGGCTTTCCGATTGATTTAACAAAGCTGATGTCAAAAGAAGTTGGGGCTGACGTTGATGATGAGGGTTTTCAAGAGGAATTACAACAACAAAAAGACCGTAGCCGTTCGGCCACATCTATCGATGCCGGCGACTGGATTGAACTGAAAGCTGGCTCCAACAAGTTTACAGGTTATGATTCTCTTGAAGCCAAAACGCAAATCCTCAAATACCGGAAGGTAAAAGCCAAAGGAAAAGAGCTTTTCCAGATTGTTCTGGAAACAACGCCTTTCTACGCCGAAAGCGGCGGGCAAGTGGGGGATAAAGGACAATTAATAATTAATAATGAAGAATTAATAATTGTTGATACAAAAAAAGACAACGATTTAATCATCCATTTTTCAGAAACCATTCCTGCTGATCCGGCTGCTGAAGTTATTGCCAAAGTGGATGCAGGCAAAAGAAAGAATACGGCACTGCATCACTCTGCCACACACTTACTTCATGCCGCATTAAGAAAAGTGCTGGGCACACATGTGGCACAAAAGGGTTCGCTGGTGAATGATGAGCACCTGCGTTTCGACTTCTCACATTTTGCCAAAGTAACAGATGAGGAAATCGCAAAAGTGGAAGCGATTGTAAATG
>CALLZY010000223.1 GCA_937858715.1 uncultured Chitinophagaceae bacterium
CCGCCGCAGGCATCTCTTTCAACCGGTACAACCGCCAGTCCATTGCGGTAGTTCCCACGAATTTTTACATAGCTGGCTAAAAGACGGGGTTCAACCTGCTTTCTTGCCTCATCAGCCATTTGTACAAAATGTTTTTCTTCCTTTTCATTCGCTACAATAATCTTCTCCAGTTCACTTTTTTTGGTTGACAAAACGCCTTCTTTTACGGCAATGTTCTTTTTGGCTTTATCCAGCAGCACCACTTTCTCTGCAATTTCCTCATTGGCATCTTTAATATGCTTTTCTGCCAACTTAATTTCAAGTTGCTGCATTTCCATCTCTTTGTTGATGGCTTCAAACTCACGGTTATTCTTTACATTACCGCTTTGCTTGTCGTATTTCTTTATCAGCGCTTCAGCCTCTTTAATGGCTTCTTTACGCTGCTCAATGAATTCGTTAACACCATTGATTTCTTCTTCGATACGCACCTGGCGGGCATGTAACCCCTGAATTTCGTCTTCCAGATCGGCCACTTCCATCGGAAGTTCTCCTTTCAGGATATGCAATTCATCCAGTTTGCTTTCAATTTTCTGGAGATTAACAAGTGAGCTAAGTTTTTCTTCTACAGAGAATTCTTTAACGTGTGCCATATTCGAGTTTAAAGTTTCGGGTTTTTTGTTTTTCTGTCACCCTAAAAATAGTGTACAGGGTTGGTATTTACCCCCGTTTTAAGGACGGCAAAGGTAGGGAATTTTTGTGCTAAAACCTCCTGTAAAAGGTCAATGGTGAACTGCTCACTTTCATAGTGACCAATATCTGCTATCAACAGGCTGCTGTTTGCATCAAAAAACTCGTGGTATTTCATATCTGCTGTTACGAAAGCATCGACTCCTGTAGCTAAAGATTTGAAAATCAGAAAACTACCAGCACCACCACAAACTGCCACCTTCCTTATCTGCCGGTTTAATAATGCGGAATGACGCACCACCGGCACTTTAAACCGTTGTTTCAGCAGGGTTAAAAACTCATTTTCAGTAAACGGGGTTTCCAGCTCGCCTACCACACCTGAGCCTGTCGCCGGATGATTATTTGCCAGGGCAACCACATCGTACGCCACTTCTTCATACGGATGTGCAACCTTCATCGCAGCCACCACCTTGCTTTGGAGATGTGCAGGAAAAATTACTTCGATACGGGTTTCTGCTTCGGTGTGTCTTTCTTCCTTATTTCCAACAAAAGGGTTGGAATTCTCGCTGGCCTTAAACGTTCCCATCCCGTCAGAATTAAAACTGCATTCGCTGTAGTTTCCAATTTGCCCGGCTCCTGCCTCAAAAATGGCGGCCCTCACATCTTCGGCCTTGCCAGAGGGAACGAAGGTGTACAGTTTTTTTAAAGTATTCTCTTTTTCAGCCAGAATCTTCACATTTTTCAGGCCAAGTACGGATGCAATTCTGCCATTGACACCAGAAAGCACATTGTCGAGGTTTGTATGGGTAGCATAAATGGCTATATCATTTTTAATTGCGGCGATTACTGTCCGCTCTGCATAGTTTTTGCCATTTAGCTTTCTTAATCCGCCAAAGATAATCGGGTGGTGTGCCACAATGAGATTACATTTTTTTTCTTCCGCTTCCGTCACCACATCTTCGGTCACATCAAGTGTGCAAATAATGCCTGTGCAGTTCCATGAGGCACTGCCGGTAAGCAAACCAACATTGTCATAATGCTCCTGTAAAGAAGAATGTGCCATTATTTCCAAAGCGGAAATGATTTCCTGTATTTTCATAAACTAGGCTGTTCTGATTTGTGGACTAAAGATACTATTGATTTACAGCTCATTTTACAATTTTAGTACAATAAACTGTTCGCAGAAACAGGCATTTTAAGTAATTTCAGGCATGGGCAAATCTGCAAAAGAAAGAAAGGTAATATTGAAAGAAATACGGAAGGTGCTGGGTGTCGGAGATAGGGAACCGATAAGCAGCTTTCAGTTGGCCAAAGGCTACTGGATGCTGCGCAGAAGATTTTTTAACGAGTTAAAATCAGCCTTTCTTATAGCATTAGGTGTTCTGTCTGCCGGATTCGGCCTGAAGGGATTCCTGATTCCAAATGGGCTTATTGACGGCGGTGCTATGGGCATTTCCCTGCTTACCAACCTTAAGACGGATTTTCCTCTTTCGGTACTTATCATAGCCATCAACCTGCCTTTCTTTTTTATTGCCTGGAAGCAGATAGGAAAACTGTTCACAATTAAAAGTCTTGTTGCTATTATTTTGCTTGCTATAGCTGTCGAGTCTTTTCCATATCAGCATATTACAGAAGACAAATTGCTGATTTCAGTATTTGGAGGCTTTTTTCTCGGTGGAGGTATCGGTCTTTGTATCAGAGGCGGAGGTGTTATTGACGGTACCGAGGTACTGGCCATTTCCTTGAGCAAAAGAAACAGCCTGAGTGTAGGGGACTTTATACTGTTTTTCAATATCGTCATTTTCAGCGTGGCAGCTTACCTTATTAATATCGAAACAGCCCTCTATTCTATACTTATCTATTTCTCAGCATCCAAAACGGTTGATTTTATACTGGAGGGAATCGAAGAGTTTACCGGTGTCACAATCATTTCGCCGCATTGCGAGGAAATAGCCACTTTTATAAAAGAAAAAATGGGTCGTGGCCTGACGGTTTATTCCGGCAAACGAGGCTATGGCAAACGGGGAGAAACCCATGCTGACAGTGAAATAATCTTTACCATTGTAACCAGGCTCGAAATAAGCCGGTTGACTACCGAAGTGGAACGTATTGACCCAAATGCTTTTATTGTAATGCAAAGCATAAAAGACACCAAAGGTGGTATGGTAAAGAAAAGACCGCTGAAGGAGTGAGCAAATCTTTGTTTTATTTTTAAAAAACTTTTGTACCTTTTCAGTCCTTTCTCCTTTGAATGTCACTTATCCTGCCGCCAGAACAAAAAAGCTTGCCACTATGCTTAAAAGAAAAATGGGCCGTTACCTGCTTACACTGCTTGTTGTTACGGGACTTGCCGGAACCATTAACCACTATGTCGTTTCGAGAGATGAGAGGAAATATGCCTTAGGTTTGATGAAAGAAACACAGAAAGATGTCCTCAAATTGGTGAAAGGCCTGTCCCCCGAACAATACAATTACAAACCGGCTGCTGATAAATGGTCTGTTAAAGAATGTGTTTATCATATTGCATCGGCAGAAAAAGGACTGTGGGCCTACTTTGAAAGTTCTGTGAAAGCGGCAGCTAACCCGGAAAAAAGAGCTGAAATAAAAGTAACAGATGATGCTTTTGTCGCTATGATAAAAGACCGGAGCAAAAAAGCAGATGCGCCTGAAACCATGCGGCCTGAGAAAACAGGATACAAATCCATCAAAGAAGCCCTCATCGACTTCAAGAAGAACCGCATGGAACACATAAAATACATGAAGAACACCACCGAAGATTTGCGCAACCATGTTGTGCAGGCCCCGATGGGGTGGATTGACTGCTACCAGCTATACCTTATGATTGCGGCTCATAGCAACCGCCATGCGCAGCAAATTGAAGAAATAATGAAAAGCCCCGGCTTCCCAGCCAAATAATTTTCAACGGTTGAAAAACTAAGCCCCTTTGTTCCCGTAAGAACTGAGGGGCTTTTTGCTGTATGCAACATCGACTACTTAATAATTTTTTCCAGCCAGATGAGCTTACCGGAAGTTGTCATCCCTTCTACCACCACTTTAAAACTTTTAGTACGGTCATTGTTATAAAAACTGAAAGGGATATTGGGATTGATGCTGTTAATAAACAGGGACGGTCGCCAATCAATGGTTATCCTGTTATCAGGCTTTTCAGCAGGTCTTATCTCTTTGTAATCAGGGGCATAGAATTCTTTAATAACAGAATAGCCATTATAATTCTGAAGATTCGACAATGATTTAACATCTCTTCGGTCCTCCCCTTTTTTTGTATAGATAGCCAAAGCACCTCCGGCTCCACCTCCGCTTGCCGCTGCAAAGCTGCTATATACTTTTATCAATGCTATTTCGGAAGCCATTAACGTGGCAATGATATTTGCATCAGTTTCAATTTCATCAAGGTAAAGTGTCATAGGTTGGTTGCCCAAAGAACTAACCGATGGCATCTGCCGGTAAAAAACCCTGTACTTATCAGTACCATACCTGGGGTCTAATGCTGGCTGACTGTTGGAATAATCAGGATCCACGACCTGAATTCCGGGAACTCTTGATTTTAAGTACTCAAAAATATTTTCCTGCACCATTGCCTCATCTGTATTTAGCAGGTCAATTATCCTTTGAGCAAAAGCTGTTCCACTGAACATTCCTGAAGTGTAATTGTCATCCAATTGCTCAACAGCAGTTTTTTTCCTGGCCTTCACGGTTACTCCTTCAAGCAATATTCCGTTTGCCTTCATAATAGCATCAATATCCATCTGCCATTTCTTTTCGTTGGAAATATCTTTCAGCACTACTCCAGGAATAATATCGACTGGTGGCAGCAGGAATGTTCTATTCAGTGAGTCTCCATCTAACAATACATCAATGTACTGGCTTTTTTTACCTCTTATATCGATGAACAGTAGCCTGCACCTGTCAAAAAACAACAAGGAATCTTCCGTAAACCTGCCTTCATTATCAGTACTCAATAATGTTGCGGCTCTTTCTTTACTGCCTGCAAGGCCAGTTATCATTAACAACACCTGTTTATACGCAAAAGGCTTTTTAGTGCCCTTTAGAAAAATCCGGCCAGATAAGGTTATATATGATTTGTCAGCGATCGATTTTTTGCTTTGAGATGTCAATTCTGTCCAGCGAAATCTTCGCCAGCCGTTTGTCATCATCAGCAAATCCAGCCCGGCTTCAGCAGAATCTTTAACTGCCATGAAATACCATGATGGATTATGAACATAGCCCTTTATGTCTGATGTAAGCAACAGGCTTGTGTAAATATTTTCATCCCTGTGAGTACTGTGCAGATAATCTGCATCTGTAACCGATATAGTGATATTACCCTGAACGGTGTCATTCAACAAAAGACTGAACCTGTTTTTTGCTTTTACTGAAAAATCAAGGGTATCGGTTTGCAGAGTTGCCGGCAAAAGGTATTCACCATTATTTACAAAACACAACCTCTCAGCCAGTGGCATACCACTGCTGTTAAAAAAAGTTACTTGCAGTATTCCGGAATTCAAATTCTTTGTATTGATGCTACCCTCCAGAACAGATTTTGAAGCAACGAAATACTTTTTGAAAACCACATGATGCTGCATCTGTCCGACCATGTAAGCCACAACAAATGCAGGATCGTCAGTCTGTTGCTGCACCTCAAAAAAATAACCATCGGGTTGCTGCAGCATTGACAATGTAACTCCTTTTTCATTTGCCGGAGGCAAGACATATTGTGTGTCGCTTCCGCTTAGATGTGCAAAGTATTTCTCACCTGGTTCCGGTTTCAGATCAAACATACCCATACCATCATGATAAGTGCTGAAGCTGCTTATTTCAATGCCTTTGCTATTCCTTATTTTTCCTGAAACACTAACCGGCAAGCCGTTTTCATCGGTTGCTTTGAACGCAATTGTGCTGTTAAAGTTGTTCAACAGATTTCCACCCTCCGGAAAAAAATCAAGCCGTGTGAATGGACTGGGCTGTACTGCTGTTCTTTTTGTTTCTGTCTTTCCATAAACAAAAAGTTTCTTTGTGTACACAAAATCCGGACTCTGATTCATCATTGTGGCAGTAAAAGCCCGGATTATGTAATATCCCGTTTTCAAAGATTCCGGCAACTCTAACTGACCCGTTGCCGTGCCAATTAATACTGGAAATACCCTTTTTTCTTCAACTTCGTTCTTATCGGTAAGTAATTCAACATATATACTTGTGCTGATGGTATCTGGCTGCCAGTCAGATGAAAGATAAGCCTGAAAAAAAGCCGTTTCTCCTGCGACATAGTTCTCTCTGTCAAGACACAAGTATATCTTTTCTATTGGAGAAACCTTAACCCATTTTTCCATTATTTCTTCCGGCATTTGCGCCTTAACAGCTGCAGCATTGATTAAGACGATGCAAGCAAACAGTTTTCTGAACATATCAAAAATTGAATATGATGAAATTAGTTCTATATCAAGAACGTACAAAGAGAATGGCCGTTAATTATCGGCAAATCTTTTAACATGAAGGTTAAATACTATGCGCTTTGTAAGTTTTTTCAGATATTTGAAATAATGAAGAAGGTTATTGTAATACTCTTACTGGCTGTAACCGCCTCCGGATGCAAAAAAGCAATTGAGCAGATTCAGCAAGACCTTGTTATCCAGGCAATGACTGACGGGCAATGGACAATTACAAACTTTGTAATGAACAGTACAAATATTACATCAGATTTTTCTGCTTATAAATTTAAATACTACGCTAATAAAACAGTTGATGCCATCAAGAATGGTGTAACTGAAAAGACAGGAACATGGGACGGCAATGCCAGTAACATGACCACATCGGCTAATTTTACCACACCTCCCTACCCTTTAGATCTGATAAACGGCAACTGGCAAATAACCAGAAACAGCTGGACATTCGTTGAAGCCACTCAAACATCTGGTGGCACCACAAAGCAAATGAGGCTTGATAAACAGTAGCAACCCTTTTCTTTAAACATTCATATCCTGACCGAGTCACAGATATGGATGGCCTTGCAAAAGGCACCTGGCAATTAATTATTGCAAAAGCACAGAAACGGAACAGTTTTTGCTTAAACGAAGAATCTTTAACAAACCAAAACCGGTTACATCTTGAAATCAGGCGGTTACCATATCCTCACGAAAAAAATAATATTTTATATAGCCTTTTTTTTAATGAAGTCCGCAACTTCGTTTGCCCAGCCCCCGTCGGCAAGTTTCATAGGTATTCCGCAGGCCAATTGTTCGCCGGTAATAGTGAACTTCTACGACCAGTCAACTGGTAATCCAACTTCATGGAGTTGGGATTTTGGGAACGGGAACAGTTCTTCTTTGCAAAATCCGGTAGCCACTTATTTTACTCCTGGCACATATACTGTTTCCTTAACAGCCACCAATGCTGCTGGAAGTAACACAATGATCAGAACACAATATATTACTGTGTATGAACCTCCCGTACCAGCTTTTTCAGCCAACACCCTGAGTGGCTGTTTTCCTTTACGGGTACAGTTTACTGATAATTCAACGGCAGGCAACGGTAATACCAATATTACATGGTATTGGGACTTTGGAAATGGTAATACTTCCACCCTTCAAAACCCCGTTGCTATTTATAATACCACCGGAAGTTTTACGGTAACACTGCGGGTGACAAACGATAAAGGCTGCACAAGAACTATCACAAGACCCAACTATATTACCGTTACTCCCGGTGTTACAGCAGCGTTCACAAATACACAAGCCACTGTATGTAATGCCCCAGCTACCATTAACTTTGCAGACAACTCAACCGGACCGCCAACACTCACTTATCTCTGGGATTTTGGTGACGGGAACACATCGAATACACAAAATCCATCACATACTTATTTAACAAACGGCACTTATACTGCCACTTTGGTAACTTTTAGTTCTGCAGGTTGCCAGGATACTGCATGGAGCCAGCCTATTGTAATCGGAGGGTTCAATACTAATTTCACTATGCCGGCATCTGCTTGTATTAATGAAACTGTCAGTTTTACAAATATCTCTGTGCCTGCTCCGCAAAGTACATTGTGGACTTTTGGCGACGGCGGAACGGCAAACACACTAAATTCCACACACAGTTATAGCACAACAGGCGTTTTTCTTGTAAGGATGTATAGCACTTATGCCAATTGTACCGATTCTTCTATACAATCAATTACTATCAACCCAAGACCTGTTGCAGATTTTACCGCACCGGTAACCACACGATGTGAACCTGACCTTACTGTCAGCTTTCAGGATTTGTCAACCGGCGGAGCCACATCCTGGCAGTGGGATTTTGGCGACGGAGGCACATCTATTTTACAAAATCCATTACACACTTACACCGCTTACGGTTCTTTTAATGTGACTCTGATTGTTACAAACGCATTTGGATGCACCGACACAATTGTGCGGACAAACTATGTAAGGATACAGAGAGCAACTATCAGCATCCCTCAGTTAGCATCAAGAGGTTGCGTGCCGCATACGATAAATTTTGCACCGGTAATTACTTCGCTGGATGCAATAACTTCTTATCTGTGGGATTTCGGCGATGGAGGCACTTCCACCTTGGCCAATCCATCTTACACTTATATCACACAGGGAACTTATACTGTCAAGTTGTTTATTACGACCAGTACCGGGTGCACTGATTCACTTGTAGTTCCGCAGGCTGTCAGGGTGGGTACAAAACCAGTGGCTGACTTTTCTGCGGTTCCAATTCCGGTATGTGGTAAACAGCCGGTTTATTTTACAGATTTATCAGTGCCTGCAGACGAATGGTACTGGACTTTTGGCGATGGAGGCACATCAAACCTGCAAAACCCATTTCACTCTTACAACGATACTGGTTATTTTAATATCACACTTATTGCCACCAATAATGGTTGTCCTGATACTCTTGTGCGAAATAACTATATAAGAGTATTGCCACCAATTGCCAGGTTTTCTATTGCGCCTGACTGCAGCAACAGGTTCCGCTTCACTTTCAATAATACTTCAATCGTCAACCCGGCATTAGCTCCGTTGACATGGGAGTGGGATTTTGGAGATGGCTCGCCGGTTTCAACAATACAAAATCCTGTTCACATTTATTCATCACTTGGAACATACAGTGTCAGGCTTATTGTAAATAATGGATCATGTGCCGACACAGCTTATGGAACTGTAAGAGCTATCAACGAGAATCCCGATTTTACGGCTGACAGAACGACTGCCTGCAAAACAGCAATAATCAATTTCAACACCAACAATATTAATCAGGCCAATATTGCCACTTATTTTTGGGATTTTGGAAACGGGCAAACCATAACAGGAGGCTCAGTTAACGCCACTACCACTTACACAATATCTGGTAACTACACAGTACAACTAATCACAACTGATATAAACGGATGCAGGGACACGGTTATTAAAACGAACTACATCCGGATTAACGGGCCAGTAGCAAACTTCAATCCGGTTAATCCAACGGGGTGCTACGGTCTTACTACCACTTTTACTGATCTGTCAACCACTGACGGAATAAATGCCATCACAAACTGGCAATGGAACTTTGGCGATGGAAATATACAGTCCTACACATCACCCCCGTTTCAGCATACTTACAGCTTAGTAGGCACCTATTCGGTACAATTGATTGTTACCGATGCAGCAGGCTGTCTTGACAGCCTTACTATACAAAATGCAATAGTAACTACTGACCCTGTTCCAAATTTTGTAACAGCAGACACCCTTACCTGTCCCGGAGCTACCGTTACTTTCACCAATACTTCCACACCTGCAGGGCTCAGCAGTTCCTGGGATTTTGGTGATGGAGGCACATCAAATGTTTATTCACCTGTTCATGTTTACACCACTACAGGCACCTATACTGTGAAATTGGTGGTTAATGATATTTATGGTTGCGCAGACTCGGTAACAAGAAATCTGCATATCAATGTTGATCTGCCGGATGCAGCTTTCACGGTTAATGACTCTGTCAGTTCCTGTTTACCATTCGAAGTACAGTTTACAAATACATCAACTTATTTCAATAATAGTTTATGGAGTTTTGGGGATGGCGGCACATCTTCTGCAACAAACCCCGTTCACTATTTTTCAATAGCCGGAACTTATCCTGTCAAACTGATTGTAACAAGCCCCGGCGGATGCCTTGACTCCGTCACCCATAACATCTATGTTTATGACACATCGGGTACACGGCTCGACTATCTGCCACTATCAGGTTGTAAACCATTAACTGTATCTCTGAATACATTCACAACAGGGCCTATGAACAGTTATTACTGGGATTTTGGTGATGGCTATACAATGGACACAGCAGCATTCAATGTTTCTCACATTTATGCATCACCGGGAAATTTTCTGCCGAAAGTAATACTGCAAGATCCGGCAGGTTGTATCATCCCATTACAGGGTATAGATACAGTAAAAGTATATGGCGCTATTGCAAAATTTGGTTATGATGACAGCTTGTTTTGCGACAGGGGGCTTGTAAATTTTACTGACTCTACGATTTTTAATGACCCGATAGTTTCGTATAACTGGTCATTTGGTGACGGAGGTACTTCTGCTTTACAAAATCCATCATATTTCTACAACAATCCGGGGCTTTATACCGTGAGGCTTGTAGTACAAACACAGGTAGGTTGTATTGACACACTTTTAAAACCCATGCTGATACGTGTAGTGCAGCGGCCACTTATTGATATTGGCGGCGATTCTGTCGTATGCGTTTTTGGAAAAATCCTGCACTCTGGCATTTTTATACAGCCTGACACATCAATAGTAACCTGGCAATGGAATTTCCCAAATGGTATTACTTCTGCACAACAGAATCCTCCGGCTCAAACCTATAGTACAGTTGGCACATTTACTATTACCACTTATGCCACAAACAGCACCGGCTGTGTTGACACCACCACACAAACTATCTTAGTGAATCCGTTACCAACTGTAAATTTACCGCAGCAGATGACCATACAGAACGGCTACAGCCAAATCATTCCGGCTACATATTCTCCCAATACAGTAAGCTGGATGTGGTCACCGTCGGCAGGATTGAGCTGTACCACCTGTCCAACGCCTGATGCGGGTCCTAAGATTAATACTAATTACTGGGTTTACTTTACAGACAATAACGGATGTGCCAACACAGGCTCCATCATGGTATATGTCATTTGCAAAAATGCCAACCTGTTTATGCCAAACACATTTTCACCTAACGGAGATGGCAGCAATGATGTGTTTTATCCCAGAGGCCGAGGACTGGAAAGGGTTAAACTGCTTCGCATCTTTAACCGCTGGGGCGAAATTGTGTTTGAGAAAAATGATTTCCCTGTAAACGATGCCAGCTCCGGCTGGAACGGAATGTATAAAGGACAAAAGCCTAAAGCAGACGTTTATGTTTACCAGGCAGAAGTTTATTGTGAAAATGGCGATGTGATCCGGCTTGACGGAAACATAGCCCTAATACTATAAGATTGAAGTTTAGAAATAAAATAGCACTCATCTTTGTCCTGTTAGTCACTCTCAACCTGAAAGTGACAGCACAGGATGTGCATTTTTCACAATTTTTTGAAACACCACTCTGGCGCAATCCTTCGCTGGCCGGAATCTTTAAAGGGGATATCCGTGTGCAGGCCGTCTACAGGGATCAGTGGAACAGTGTAACCAACGCTTACCGAACCGGGTCTGTAAATGCTGAGTTTAAAATGCCTGTTGGCAAAATGGATGATTTTATTACTACTGGTGTGCAAGTACTATACGACAGGGCAGGAACAGTTGGGTTTACTTCTTCTCACCTGTTACCAGCCATTAACTATCACAAATCACTAAGCAGTGAAAAGAACCGGTACTTGTCACTTGGGTTTATGGGAGGAGTAGTGCAACGCAGACTTGATCTTTCAAAAGTCACCACTAACAGCCAATACGATAATGGCGGCCTTGGCGAGAACTTTGCCAGCACACAATATAACTATCTTGACGGCAGTGTGGGCATGAGTTATAATTCAGGGATTGGAAACAATACTAACAACAACTTCTTTTTAGGAGCTGCCTATCACCACTTCACAAGACCTAAAACTACGTTTTACAGAAATGCAAATATTGAACTGCATCCAAAATGGGTTTTTTCAGGAGGTGTAAGATTTGGCGTTTCTGAATATGCTTACATGACTATTCAGGCCGACCACTCTATGCAGGGAGGTTTTGCAGAAACTGTAGCCGGTGGTATGTACGGATTAAAATTAGGCAGCGATCCCGATAACCCCCAATACACAATCCATGCCGGCGGCTTTCTTCGCTGGGACGATGCTTTTATCCCTGTTCTCAAACTTGATTACACTCCTTTTTCGCTGGCTTTCAGTTATGACGTTAATATCTCCAAATTAAAGCAATCCAGTTTTGGCAGAGGAGGTTTTGAAGTGTCCGTTTCTTACAGCGGATTCAGAAATAAAACTGCCGATTACCTTCTTTGTCCTAAATTCTGATAAACCGGATATACTTCCGGCTTACCAGAATATCATCAATCATTCTTTTGTTTCAAAAACACCTTTCCACACTAAGGCAGCCAGAACACCACCTGCAATTGGTGCGGCAAAGAACAACCACAACTGAGTTAAGGCTTTCCCTTGTGCAAAAATTGCTGGCCCAAAACTTCGGGCAGGATTTACAGATGTACCTGTTACAGGAATAGCCACCAAATGAATCAGCACAAGTGTTAACCCAATTGCCAGGCCCGCCATTGTTCCATTTCCCCATTTTGATGTGGTGGCAAAAATTACAAAGAGGAAAAGGAATGTAAGTACTGCTTCTGTTACAAATGCAGAAGTAAGGTTATACCCGCCAAGATAACCTTCTCCCCAACCATTTGAACCTAATGCCCATTCGCCCATTGTAAACCCTGGCATACCGGATTGTATCAGGTATAAAACACCGGCTGCAAGTGTGGCGCCAATTAACTGGCCAATTATGTAATTAATTGCATCACCTGCTTTAATTTTCCCGGCCACAAGCATGGAAATGGTTATAGCAGGATTAATGTGGCAGCCTGTTATTCCGCCAATGGCATAGGCCATAGCCACCACTGCAAGACCAAACGCAAATGAGATACCCAACAGGCCAATACCCGTTGGCCCTGTAGCGGAAACACCAGAGATTACAGCCGCTCCGCATCCAAAAAGTACAAGAGAAAATGTTCCGATTAATTCAGCCAATAGCTTTTTCATAAACAAGTTGGTTTGTATTCTGCTTTACACAGAACGATTAAAAAAAAATATTGCCGTACCGAACACTTTGAAGTTTTGCTTGTTTCTTTGAAGTACTATAAAGTTATAACTTAAAAAACTGAATTATGATAATCGAAACCGGCCAGATCGCCCCAGATTTTTCCCTGTACGACAACGAAAAGAACAAAGTGACATTATCCGAACTGAAAGGCCAGAATGTGCTGTTGCTTTTCTTTCCGCAGGCTTTTACAAGTGTCTGCACCAAAGAGCTGTGTGGCATAAGGGACAACATTGCTGCTTATAACAATACCAATGCAAAAGTTTTCGGCATCTCGGTTGACTCTGTATTTACCCTCAACAAATTCAGGGAAGAACAGCAGTACAATTTTCCGCTGCTGAGCGACTTCAATAAAGAAGTTTCCACTCTATACGGAACTATTTATAATGATTGGATCCTTGATATGAAAGGAGTTTCCAAAAGATCTGCCTTCCTTATAGATAAAGAAGGAGTCATCAGGTATGCGGAAGTGCTTGAAAACGCCGGAGAGGTTCCTGATTTTGGAAAGATTCAGGAAATATTAGCTGCCCTGGACTAACAGTTTGTTAAAAAAACAGGAATAAACATACTGTATCTAATTGATTTACAGTATGTTTATTTTACCAAGTGATTTTACCTTGACCAGATTAAAAATTCGGCCTATTTTTCGGATAATAAAAGTAAATTTGTTTCGTTGAGACGAGTTCTAACCATATTATCCTTTATCCTGTTGACTGCCTCAGTATCTTATAGTCAAACAGGAAGGGTTGTATCTGGCAGCGAGGTAGCTGACAAGATTGTAAGGCTATACCCCAACCCGGCATCCACTTATATCACTTTTGATTTGCAAAACACAACCCTTAAAGGTTTGTCACTGAAAATCTTCAACGGAGTTTTAGGAAAGAAAATGTTTGAAGCAAACAATATCAGTACTAAAACCACTATTACCCTGAACGATTATACCAGGGGAATTTATATCTACCAGCTTGTTGATGCCACCGGAAAAATCATTGAGTCCGGCAAATTCCAGGTTTCACACTAATCTTGTTGCATACGCATTTTTAAAGCACCTGAACAATCAGGAACTTGAGGTATTCTGTATTCTCCATACCACGAATGATGGGATGGTCCGCTGCCTGTTTTTGAAAAGTAACCTGTCTTAATTTGCGACGGGCATCTTTGGCGGCCATATCAATAATCTGCAAAAACAAATCGGGGTTCACTAAGTTGGTGCAGGAAGAGGTGACTAAGAATCCACCCGGCTTAACCAATTTCATTCCGCGGAGATTAATTTCCTTATACCCTGTAATGGCTTTTTGTATCGTTTCACGGCTTTTGGTAAAAGCCGGCGGATCGAGCATCACCACATCGTATTGTCTTCCATCCTTTCCCCATTGCTTCAGTACATCGAAGGCATTGGCCACTTCAAAGTGGCAGGAATCCTGTACACCGTTAAGTGCTGCATTCTTGCGGGCCTGCAAAACGGCATTCTCAGAAATGTCGAGGCCCAGAACCGATTTGGCTCCATAGCAGGCTGCATGCACTTCAAATGTGCCAGTGTAAGTGAATGCTCCCAATACCTCTGCACCCTTCACTATATGCTGAATAGCCCTGCGGTTATCCTGCTGATCGAGAAAGTAGCCGGTCTTTTGCCCGTTTTCAATATCCACATGAAACTTCAGGCCGTTCTCGTTAATAACAATCTTCGTATCAAAAGGTGCTGACAAAAATCCTTTTTGCTGGGACAAGCCTTCCAGTTCCCTTACAGGCACATCGTTCCGCTCATAAATTCCTTTGGGTGAAAAGATACTGTTCAGGGCTTTTACAATAGCCGGCTTCCACACATCAATGCCGAGGGCCAGTGTCTGAATGACAAAGTAGTTGTTGAATTTATCAATTATCAGTTGCGGCAGCGAATCAGCCTCACCAAAAACAAGGCGGCAGTTTTCTGTATAACCAATTTTCTTCCTGTAGTTCCAGCATTCGCTTATTTTTTCAAAAAAGTACTGCTCATTAATTTCGTCTGACCTTTTACGGGTCAGTAACCGGACCAGTATCTGCGATTTCGGGTTGATATACCCTTTGCCAACAAATTTCTTGTCGTGGGTAAACACTTCCACGATGTCGCCGCCCACAGCTTCCCCATCAATTTTTTCCACCTCATTATTAAAAATCCAGGGGTGCCCGTTAATAACTCTCGGAGAAATCTTTCTTTTTAAATAAACTGTTGCCATAGGCCTGCAAGGTACTGCAAACCAATAAAATGATGCCTGGTTGAAATAATACAGCCATTTTGTCCCAAAAAAGCGGTTGGCAGCATTATTGCCAACCTTACTTTTGCAGTCAATTTTTGAAAAAATGGCAGAAAAAGAAAAAAACGAACAAGAACTACAGAACGGACAACCCGAAATGAATATTAATACCGACGAAAACCTGAGCGGCAGCACAGGCCTTAATGAGCCTGTTGGCGAAGAATCTGAAGTTGAAAAGCTGAAAAACGAACTGGAAGAGGCCAAAGATAAATACCTGCGCCTGGCGGCGGAGTTCGACAACTTTAAGCGCCGCAATGCCAAAGAAAGAATAGAGATGATTCAAACTGCAGGTAAGGATGTGATTACCGACCTGCTGGATGTGCTGGATGATATTGACAGGGCACAAAAGCAGCTGGAAGGCAGCGATGATGATGCCCATAAAGAAGGAGTGCTGCTGGTGTTTAATAAATTCAGGAACCAGTTGCAGTCAAAAGGGCTGAAGGTGATGGAAACCGTTAACCAGGAATTTAATCCTGACCTGCACGAAGCCATTACTGAAATTCCGGCACCAACAGACGACCTGAAAGGAAAAGTAGTGGATGAAGTAATGAAAGGTTATTACCTGAACGATAAAATTATCCGCCACGCCAAAGTGGTGGTGGGTAAATAACAGGTACTGGTTAACCGGTTAATTGGTTGACAAGGTCTTTCACCTTTTCAACCAGCAACAAATCAACTTATCAACTTTACATGAAAAGAGATTTTTACGAAATACTGGGAGTAAGCAAAGGCGCATCTGCCGACGAAATAAAGAAAGCATACCGCAAGGTGGCAATGCAATTTCACCCGGACCGTAACCCCGGCGATAAAGCAGCCGAAGAAAAATTTAAAGAAGCTGCCGAAGCCTACGAAGTACTGAGCGATGCTGATAAAAAAGCCCAATACGACCGGTACGGACATGCCGGGTTAAGCGGTGGCGGCCGTGGCGGTTTCAGCGGTGGTGGTATGAATATGGAAGACATATTCAGCCAGTTTGGAGATATTTTCGGTGATGATATTTTCGGCAGCTTTTTTGGTGGCGGCGGACAACGCAGCCGTGGCGGCCAGAGGGCAAGAGGTGTAAGAGGCAGCAACCTGCGGGTGAAACTGAAACTTACTTACGAGGAAATTGCAAAAGGCGTTACCAAAAACATCAAGGTAAAAAAATACGTTGGCTGTACCACCTGTGGCGGCAGCGGTGCGAAAGATAAAGGCAGTGTGCAGACCTGCGGCACCTGCGGCGGCAGCGGACAGGTAAGAAGAGTGCAAAACACTTTTCTCGGACAGATGCAAACCGTAACCACCTGCCCCACCTGCAACGGCGAAGGCACAACCGTAACAGCAAAGTGTACCAGTTGCAAAGGCGACGGAAGACTTTACGGAGAAGAAACAGTGAGCATTGACATACCGGCTGGCGTACAGGAAGGCATGCAGATGAACATAAGCGGAAAAGGAAATGCGGGTGAGAGAGGCGGCATGCCCGGCGACCTTATTGTGCTGATTGAAGAAGAAGCACATAAAGAACTGCACCGTGAAGGGCTGAATGTTGCTTACGAACTGCACCTGTCGTTTACAGATGCTGTGTTTGGCACCCAGGTGGAAGTGCCAACGATTGACGGAAGGGCAAAAATTAAAATACCGGCCGGCACACAAAGCGGAAAAATCTTCAGGCTGAAGGGCAAAGGCTTTCCGGCGGTGAACTCATACGAAAAGGGAGACCAGCTTATACAGGTAAGTGTGTGGACTCCGCAGCACCTGAGTGCTGATGAAAAGGCTGCACTTGAAAAACTCAGCAATTCGCCCAATTTCAAACCCCACCCCGATAAGAACGACAAGGGATTCTTCGATAAGATTAAGGAGATGTTTTCTTAAGAAACTGTTTTAGGGGCATCTCTACCCCGAAGGGACAGGGCAGATGGTATATGCTGCCCTGCAAGCAGTCTATGCTTTGATGTGAATGGCTTATGCTTGTCTGTAAATGGCTCATGTCACACTGTAAATGTGCTATGACAGGCTGAAAATGAGGGTTTTGGGAGAAAAGGAAGTGGTTTTGGCGGTTTTTGGGGCTTTGGGGGCTATTTTGACTAACCACAGATTACCAGAAGAGACGGATTATTTTTTTCCCGGAAAACCGAAACAAAAGAATGTTTGGATTTTCACTGTCATTTTCTGCTTTGCAGAAAATAATCCGTGTGTATCCCTGTCTGCCATACCTCCGGCAGAAAAACCACAGGCAGGTGTCAAACCTGTTTCATCCGTGTTCCTGTTTTTCTTTTCTTTCTTGATTTTTCAATTTTAAATGCTTTCTCCCTGGAATTCACCTGTAAACCAATCAACTGACCACCCTTAACTTTGTTGTATGGAAAAATATTTAACCGATCTCTTTGCCGGTCAGCAATACGATGAGAAGAATTTCTTCCTGCTTGCAGGGCCTTGTGTGGTGGAAAGTGAAGAGCTGCTGACTGAGGTGGCCGAAAAAGTTTCCGGCATGTGCCGCAACCTCGGTATTCCTTACATATTTAAATCTTCATACAGGAAGGCTAACCGCACCAGCGCCTCTTCCTTTACCGGACTGGGCGATAAAACGGCCCTGCAGATGCTGCAAAGAACCAAAGAGAAATTTCATGTACCTGTTGTTACAGATATTCATCTGCCCGATGATGCTGCCATGGCGGCCCCTTATGTGGATGTGCTGCAGATACCTGCTTTTCTTTGCCGCCAGAGTGAACTGCTGGCCGCAGCGGGAAGAACAGGAAAAATCATCAATATAAAAAAGGGACAGTTTGTAAGCGGTGAGGTCATGAAATTTGCTGTGGAGAAAATTGAAAATACGGGCAACAACAAAATAATGCTTACCGAACGGGGCACTACATTTGGCTACCAGGACCTGGTGGTTGATTACCGCAATATTCCTGCTATGCAGGCGCATGGTGTGCCGGTGGTGATGGATGTTACCCACTCGTTGCAACAGCCCAACCAGACCAGCGGTGTTACCGGTGGCAACCCGCAACTGATAGGCACTATTGCTAAAGCTGCTATTGCTGCCGGTGCCGATGGATTGTTTATAGAAACCCACCCCAACCCTGCTGTTGCCAAAAGTGATGGCGCCAATATGCTGAAACTTGATTTGCTGGAGGGATTGCTGGAGCAGTTAGTAAAAATCAGGCAGGCGGTATTGTAAATGCGTTTTCTTCTTTCTCTGCCTTGCTTCGTGTCTCTACGCAGCTTACACCGTTTTTTTATTCGTCCTGTTCAGATATGCACGGGCACCCTAGCCATAACAAATAAGCACCACAGTGTGATGGTTGAAAGCATGCCTCATGGTAGCAGATTTCTACCAAACTGCCGGCCCGATGGGTCTTGAATTATCTTATTTAACCGCAGAGACCGCTGAGTGTTGCGCAGAGGAAAGGCAAAGGGGAAGTTTGTACTGTTGGCTGTTATGCGGCCACCTGAACAGTACGAATGGCCAGCATTGCTGAAAGAAAGTTGGGCCGGTTTGCGGCTTGCGAAATAAAATACCATAGTACTACGGTAGCCACATATTAAGATTTGCGATAAATTGCATTGGCGCTATTGACAACCTGAAATGTATATTAGTATTTTGTTGGTTTTGAGGGGTTAAGGAATTTGGTAAATAGCGTACAATAGCACAAATACAATCGTTATCGGCAATACTATATCTCATCTTATAAAATCACCATATTTTTTTATCAATTAGCACTTTTTTTATTTTCTCGTACTCTATATAATTTGCTTCATATAATTGTTTTTTTAGATTAATTAAATCAAACCGATATATTTTTTTTAATGGTAACTGCTGGATTCCGTCTATATTTTTATATAATATCTTCAAAAAAATGAATGATATGTTTGTCTTTGGCTCTTTTTCATCGGCATCAAAAGTGTATCTAAGTCTTAATGAAGAAGATGTGTCTAAAATAATTGACTCGTTAGTTTGTGGACTATTCGTTGTACCTCCGTTTATAAAATTTCCGTTTATAAAATTAATTAAAGTCATCTCATCCTTTATATTATATGCTAAAGTAGGAGTTATAGTACCTATTGAAACAACGAACTGATAAGCATTTGAAAGAGAGTCTTTGACAATTATAGGATTACCCCTATCGAGAGCTATGACATCAACAACTGGTTTTTCTGACGAAGCATTATTGGGGATAAAAAATATTCTAACTATTCCAAGTAAAAGCAAAACCGAACACGAAATTGCAAATATTTTTCCCTCAATAGTTAGTCTTCTATAAAGACTTATATTATTTTTCGTAGGGTGCTTTAATTTAAAAAAAACTGGTAACACTATTGTAAAAAAAGTTGAAATAATTAATAATAAATCTATTCCCTTTATTAACCCCATATAAGTATTTTAATACAAAATACACATTTTGATTCTTTAATAAAATAAAAAGCACAGCCGCTAATTTGAACTTAGTAAAAAACTAAAATTACCAAGCCCATCGGCTGAAAGTTTTTCTAACATAGCACTCTTACGCACAAAAAAACCTGCCGGAACAGCAGGTCAGTTATTTATTCAGTTATCTACATTACTGCAAATCCACTTCTTCCACACCGGGGTATTTCTTTTTATCGAAGGTAAATTGTGTGTCGGCAATGGCGGCATTGGTCTTCATGGTGCTTACTGTATATGTATAGCGGTTGCCTGCATTCTCCAGCACTTTGGTGCTGTAAATCGTTTTGGCATTCTTATCCACCAGCACATACACTTTGTGGAAAGGCTTGCTCTTGTCAATCGGGGTGAGTTCTATTTCCTGCAGGGTTTTTGTACCCACCTTCTTATCCCCGTTCAATATGTAGCGAAAGTCCTTATCGTAGAAATTGGTAAACAGTTTTTGCGGGGTAATGGTGCTGCCATTTGCATCCAGCTTGCTGATGGTAACTTCATTGGCTAACTTATCGTAGTTCCACACGGTGGTGCCGTTGCAGAAAATTTCCTGGCCGCCAAAACTCACCTTATACTTTGTGCCTTTCATCCAGATGGTGCCTGTTTTGGAAGAAAGAGTTTTGCCTGAAGCATTCTCCACTTTGTACGAAAATGTGGCCTGTACGGTTGTGAAGGTTTTAAATTTGGCGCTTACAGCATCCAGCACCGCTTTTGCGGCAGGATCACTTTTTTGAGAGATGGCGGGTATCGCCAGTGCGGATATAAACAGCGTAATAATCAGATGCTTCATGATGGTTGTTTTTCCCTTTACGGGGCGCAAAGATAAATAAATACACTCACAGGACAGGCAATAAACATACCCGGTTGCATTCTGACAATTTTCTTAACAAGCAGGTAACAAATCAGCCCAGAGAATCAAGGTGTTGCTGCAAATCTGCCTCGGTTTTAATGAGCACTTCCCTGGCTTTGCTGCCCTGGTTGGGGCCTACTATTCCTGCGGCCTCCAGCTGATCCATCAGGCGACCGGCCCGGTTGTATCCCAGCTTCATACGGCGCTGCAGCAGTGACGTGGAGCCAACCTGGTTCTGTACGATGAGGCGGGCGGCATCTTCAAAAAGGGAATCCCTGTCGTTGAGGTCAAACTCACGGCCTTCGAGGTCTTTTTCATCAACATACTCTGGCAGCAGGAAGGCATGAACATAGCCCCGCTGGTCGCCGATGAACTCCACAATTCTTTCCACTTCGGGTGTATCCACAAAGGCACATTGCAGGCGGGTAACCTCGCCGTTGTAGGAAATCAGCATATCGCCTTTACCAATCAGTTGCTCGGCACCACCGGTATCGAGGATGGTTCTGGAGTCTATTTTTGAAGATACTTTGAAAGCAATCCGTGCCGGGAAGTTGGCCTTTATCACACCGGTGATGATGTTTACTGATGGCCTTTGTGTAGCGATGATCAGATGAATACCGATGGCCCTGGCGAGCTGTGCCAGACGGGCAATGGGCATTTCCACTTCTTTGCCGGCGGTCATAATCAGGTCGGCAAACTCGTCTATCACCAACACAATAAACGGAAGATACTGGTGGCCTTTTTCAGGGTTCAGTTTTCGCTTGATAAATTTCTCGTTGTATTCTTTGATGTTCCGGGCACCGGCCTCCTTCAGCAAATCGTAGCGGTTATCCATTTCAATGCACAGTGCATTGAGAGTGTTAATGACTTTTTTGGTATCGGTAATAATTGCTTCTTCTTCACCTGGCAGTTTCGCCAGGAAATGGTTTTCAATCAGCCGGTACAGGCTCAGTTCCACTTTCTTCGGGTCGATCAGTACAAACTTCAACTGCGACGGATGTTTTTTGTAGAGAAGAGAAACCAATATGGCGTTTACCCCGACTGATTTACCCTGACCAGTGGCACCGGCCATCAGCAGGTGAGGCATACTGGTAAGGTCAACAATGAAATTTTCATTATCAATCTTCTTACCAATAGCAATTGGCAGGTTGAAGTTGTTGTTCTGGAATTTTTCTGAAGACAGCAATGTCCGCATACTAACCACGGTCTTCTTCACATTGGGCACTTCAATACCAATTGTGCCTTTGCCGGGAATAGGTGCAATAATACGGATGCCCAACGCTGCAAGGCTGAGGGCAATATCATCTTCAAGGTTCTTAATCTTTGAAATTCGGACACCAGGGGCAGGTACAATTTCGTAAAGGGTAACGGTAGGCCCGATAGTGGCACTTATCTTTTGTATTTCGATCGCATAGTTTCGCAGGGTGGCAATAATCTGGTTCTTATGGTTTTCCAGTTCGCTGGTATCCTGCACAATTTTTTCGCTGCCATGTGTTTCCAGTAATTCGAGTGACGGATACTTATAGTCCCGCAAATCGAGAGTGGGTTCATAAGGAGGCAGGTTCTCAATAACGCTGGCTGCCTTTTCGGCAACAGGATCGGGAGCCACTTTTATTTCCAGTTCAATCGGCTCGCCTGGTTTTTTTGAAGCCCTTTCTTTCGGAGGAATTGGCAATTCTTCTGCCACAGTTATTTCTTCTTCCTCTGCATCAGCCTCACCGGTTTCCATATCGGCAAATTCATGCTGCTGCATTATTTCGCTTACAATTTCATTCTCGACGGTGGGTTGTTTTTGTTCAATCTTTTCAATCGCCTCCGCCAGTTCTTCCTCTTTCTCAATTACCTTAAACTGGTGCAGGGGCATTTCAGTATTATCAGGAAAATTGATAACCACATGCCCATCGCCTTTCAGCGTATTACCTTTCCTCTCTGTTTCTGTTTCCTGTGCTGCATACAAATCATTAACGGATTTTGCCACGACATTCTCCACTGCCAGTTCCTTTTCAGGTTCCGGTAATGGAATATCAGCTGGCTTTTGTTTTTTCTCAGGCAACGTAAACGTTGGATTAAACTGCCAGATAAAATAACCGACAGCCAGCAAGAACAAAACAGCCGCAGTGCCGAAACTGCCTAATGCACCGGTCAGCTTTCCGCTAATCATATCTCCTACTGCACCGCCAAACGCAAAATCGCTGCTGGCAAATACAAATGACAACGATACAGACAACACCAGCAAACCAACAGTTACATACTTCAGATTTCGCCAGATAGAGAAAACCTTTCTTCTGAAAAGAAGGTTTACCCCAACTACAAAAAAGAAAGTGCAGATTAAGAAAGAGGCTATACCAAAGGCATTGAAAATAAAAAAATGAGATACTACAGCCCCGAGCCTTCCCAGCAGATTAGAAGCAGGCATATCAGAATCCATTAAAACTGATAAACCCTGCTGGGCAATAGCCTGATCTTCCTTCCAGGTAAACAGGTAGGAGAAGAATGATATAAACAGGAAGATGGAGATAAGCAGGAAAACAGTGCCTATGATTTTCCATGTCCGTTCATCACGGGCAAGCTGTTTCAGATCAACCTTTTCTTCCTTTTCACTTTTGAAAGGTTTAAAATCAGCGTCTTCTTTCTGAGCAGGTTTTTCGTCAATCTTCTTTTTCAGCCTGTTAGCCATAGCAACAAAGATACTATTTCACTCAAAATATTACCTGAAAGTAATACTGAAAAGACAAAGCGTTTTATTACATTTGAAAGACACTTACCATGAAAATAAAAAGTATCATTTCCCTGTTTCTGCTGCCTGTATTTCTGTTGCTGCAAATAAGAATTTCAGCCCAGGATTCAACGGCTTATCCTTATGCGGATGTAAGCAGTGTAAAAGTTGTTAAACAGCTAAGTAAAATCTCCGGTTCCAGTTTTGTTTCTCCGGACACAGATGCAGTCTTACACTTCAAATCACTGGTTTTCAAAAATGGCACCCAATACAGCGGGCCTGTTCCCGACAAAATGGTACCCAAAACCCTGTTCCTCAAATTCAATATTACCAACAGCGCTGACTCCGCAATTAACATTTGCTTTTTCCCGGGATTTTTCTACACTGCTGTTGATTTATACAGCCTGAGAAACGGCGAAATAAAATCAATATCTGCCACAAAACCACAAAATACTGACAGCTACAGTTTCAGGATGTTCTCAGTACAACCGCATGATTCATTTACGATGGTTGTAAAACTAAAGTTTGCAAAAACATACCTGAACACCATCAGGCCCAGGCTTATTTCTCCCGATCAGATTGATTTTTTCTTTGCGACAATACGGGACAGTCATACCAACATACATATTTTCACTTACATATTTTGCGGGCTGTTGCTGATGATGATTCTTTTCTCTGTTTCCAGTTTTCTGCAAGGTGCCAACAGGGAGTTTCTCTATTATGCTTTATATGCATTCTTTTCCGGGATCATGCTTTTTACGAAAGCCTATTACGATTTCAGGGCAACGGAACTGAGTATCTTTCTTGAAAGCTACCTGGATTTCATTATGCAATCGCTTGGCGTAATGTTTTACCTGATATTCATGCAGCGGTTCCTGAACACCAAAACGCAGCATCCTTTTCTCTATAAGTTTTATAATGCAGGCATAATTCTTATTGGAATTGCAACCATTACTTATACAATACTCCACTACTTTACCGGCCTGTTTTACCTGCAAAACACAGTAGAAACAATAACAAAAATCCTGTTACTTGTAATGATAATAATTTTTCTTTTTTACAGTTTCAGGCACTGGAATAATATTTTGTTCAGATACCTTTTTTGGGGCAACCTGCTGCTTTTTATTTTCTCTCTTATATCCCAGGTGGCCGTACTGTTTGACAAGTATTTCAATACATTCCCGGGCATTTTCAGTTCTTCTTTGTTTTATTACGAGATTGGCCTGTTTCTCGAACTGGTTCTTTTTCTTGCCGGGTTAAACTATAAAAACAACCGCCGGATCATTGAAGAAACTAAAGAAAGAGAAAATCTTAAGGCGCAGAATAAGCTGCAGGAGTATGAAAAACAACTGGCTGTACTGACCGCACAACAACAGGAACGGGAAAGAATATCTGCTGACATGCACGACGAACTGGGCGCCGGCATGACCGCTATCCGGCTAATGAGCGAAATTGCCCGCAATAAAATGAAAGAAAACACTCCTGTTGAGATTGAGAAGATATCAAACTCTGCAAACGATGTGCTCAATAAGATGAATGCCATTATCTGGAGTATGAACAGCGGCAATGATACTATCGACAACCTTATTTCATACATAAGATCATACGCCAACGAATATTTTGAAAACACACCAATCGGATGCAAAATTTCTATTCCTGAAAATATTCCCGCTTTGACGATCAGCGGGGACAAAAGAAGGAATCTTTTCCTCTGCATTAAAGAAACACTTAACAATGCCCTTAAACACTCTGAAGCAACTGGCATAGAGATTAACATAAGTATAGCTGCAGAAATAAAGGTTGTTATTGCCGACAACGGGAAAGGCATTAATAAGGAAACGCTTCGTCAGTTTGGAAATGGCCTTAAGAATATTGCCCGGCGTATGGAAAGCATCGGAGGCAGCTTTACCATCGAAAATAATAATGGCACTGTTACCACACTTATCCTTCCAGTATGATTACTTTCTTTTAAGCACAGCGGCCATCAGCAACAACCAGCCCGCAATAAAACAAACACCACCGAGTGGAGTGACCGGCCCGATGGCTTTTACCGCACTGCTGCCCTCAACCTTCAGCCAGGTCATCAGGTATAAGGAGCCGGAGAAAAATACAATCCCAAGTATGAACAGAACAGCTGCAGTATTCAACAGCTTGCCCCCAAACTTCTCAAACAGGATACCTGTCGCAATTAAAGCCAGTGCATGATACATCTGGTATTGGGCCGCTGTCTGGAAGTTTTGAACGATTTTTATATCCTCAGTAATTTTTTGCAGGCCATGTGCGCCAAATGCACCTAATGCCACGGAAAGGCCACCTAAAATTGCTCCGGCGGCTATAAACTTTTTATGCATGGAAAATTTTTTCTACCAGTTTATCTAATTGAACAGGTTCTTCATCCATTATCACATCAGCCTGCTCGTAATATATTTTTCTGTCTGCGAATTTCTTTGCGATAAAGGATTTCAGTTGTTCATCACTTAACGATTTTATCAGCGGACGTTGTTCCTTTTCAGCAACCAGCCTTTTAAACAAAGTCTGCAATGGTGTATTAATCCATATAACCGTACCTGCCTGTTTCATATAATCAATATTATTGAAATAGCAGGGAGTGCCACCACCGCATGACATTACAAAACTGTCGTGGCTCTCAGTAATCAAATACATAACCTCTTTTTCCAGCAGGCGAAAATGCTCCTCTCCTTCTTCTGCGAAAATTTGTGTGACCGGCTTTCCGGCATGAGCAATAATCTGTTCATCCAGGTCAAAAAAACGGACACCCAGTTTTTCACCCAGCAGCCGACCCCAGTGTGTTTTCCCGGAGCCCATAAACCCGATTAAGAATATTTTCATCCCCCAAACAGTGTTTTAAAGTTTTAGTTTCCCTTTGCCCCTAAAGGGGAGAAATTGAAAGGTCACTTTTTGAAAGTATCGTTATAGTTGAATAGCGAACAGGACGATGAAGTGTGCGACGCAACGAAGATGATAGTAGCAATGCCGTTGATTACACCAACACATACCTGTTACTATAAGAACTTATGCAAATATCAGGTTTTATCTTCCTAAGTTCTCCCTTCAGGGGGACAGGGGGCACTATTTAAACGCATTAAATCCTGTTACATCCATTCCTGTTATCAGCAGATGAATATCATGTGTGCCTTCGTAGGTAATCACACTTTCTAAATTCATCATGTGCCGCATAACCGGATATTCGCCGGTGATGCCCATTCCTCCTAATATTTGCCTTGCATCACGGCAGATATTGGTTGCTATCCCGCAGGAATTTCTTTTGGCCATACTTACCTGCTGAGGAGTTACTTTTCCTTCATTCATCAGCACCCCCAACCTCCAGTTCAATAACTGTGCCTTGGTGATTTCAGTAATCATTTCTGCCAGTTTCTTTTGCTGTAACTGAAAAGCCCCAATAGGTTTACCAAACTGAATCCGTTCCTGCGAGTATCGCAAAGCTGTATCATAACAATCCATTGCTGCACCAATCACACCCCAGGCTATGCCATAGCGGGCCTTTGTTAAACAGCTCAGCGGCCCTTTCATTCCTTTTACATTGGGCAAAATATTTTCTTTTGGCACTTTTACGTTATCAAAAACCAGCTCACCTGTTGCTGATGCCCTCAGACTCCATTTACCATGAGTAGTTGGGTTGGAAAATCCTTCCATACCTCTTTCCACAATCAACCCATGCACTTCGCCTGCTTCATTCTTTGCCCATACAACAGCCACCTGGGCATAAGGTGCATTACTGATCCACATCTTTGCACCGTTGAGAATTACATGGTCGCCTGCATCTTTAAAATTGGTGAGCATACTTGACGGATCGCTGCCGTGGTTGGGTTCTGTTAACCCAAAACAACCGAGCCATTCGCCACTGGCTAATTTGGGCAAATACCTGTTGCGTTGCGCCTCACTTCCATAAGCATATATAGGAAACATGACCAGTGAACCCTGCACCGATGCAGTTGAACGGACACCGCTGTCGCCTCTTTCCAGTTCCTGCATCATTAAACCGTAGCTGATATAATCCAGTCCTCCGCCGCCATACTCAACCGGAACGGTGGGACCAAAGCAGCCCAGTTCGCCGAGTTGCTTCACAATATGCTGCGGAAATTCTGACCGCTGTGCATAGTCCTCAATTATGGGAGAAATTTCTTTCTTCACATAGCTGCGAACAGTATCCCGGATCATCTTATGCTCTTCGGTAAGCAGTTCATCCACTAAGAAATAATCAGGACTTTGAAAAAGGTCGGTGCGGGAAGCCATGTTGGTATTTTAGGTTTTAGATTGCAGATTTTTGGTTTGAAGTTATCTTTAATAAAGGTAAGAAAACTGGTTCAGCAGTAATTATTTGTGGGAAAAAGAGGAAGGTAACATATACAGTAATTTATATAAATTTGTGTAACACTTTTCTATGAAGCCTGTCCTTGCGTTTGTAACTTTTTTACTTTTTTCCGCAGAAACTACCGCCCAAAGAGGGAATAACTGGGTTTTTGGCAACAAGGCCATTATAAACTTTTCAACTGTACCACCAAACACCGGAGTAAGTGCCATGGTGCAATTAGAAGGCTCATCGTCCATTTCTGACCTGGCAGGTAATTTACTGTTCTACTCAGACGGTGTAAGTGTATGGAATGCACAACACCAGGTGATGCCCAATGGCACTGGTTTGTTTGGAAACATGTCAAGCTCACAGTCTTCAATGATAGTTCCGTTTCCAAACGACTCAAACAGGTATTACATTTTTACAGTTGATGCCTTTGGAGGCAATCATGGACTATGCTATTCGGTTGTGAACATTGAACTTGATGGAGGTAAAGGTGATGTTGAACAAAAAAATATACAACTGGTTACACCAACAAGTGAAAAAATCACCTGTGTAAATCATTGTAATGGTAAAGATGTATGGGTGATTACCCATATGCGGCTTACAAGCGAATACTACGCATATCTTGTTACTGCTGCAGGTATCAATACTCCTGTTATAAGTATTTCAGACAGGATAATAATGGCTAACGGCCTCTATAGCCTCGGTTATATAAAAGCATCTCCGGATGGAACAAAAATTGCTGCGGCTCATACATATTGGGGACTTGATTTGCTTGATTTCGATTCTCAAACAGGGCAAATTTCTAACAGACGGGCTTTAAGTAACGTTGCAGTTGGAAATACAGGACCGTATGGCGTTGAATTCTCGCCTGATTCAAAACTCCTTTATTGCACAAACTCCAGAAAAAGCACTCTGCCAAACTATTATCAATCTGAAATTGACCAATATTCCTTTCTGAATTCAGATATCACAACAATTCTGAATTCGAAGATTAAACTGGATGAAGACAGCACAATTTTTTTGTACAACCATTTTTCAGCTTTACAATTGGGCCCTGATGGGAAACTGTATATGGCTAATCAAATGTCTCCATATCTGGCAGTAGTAAATAATCCCAACATTACAGGTTTTAATTGCAATTATATACGTTACGCATTAAGGCCTGCAAATGGGACTGGAGCTAGATATGGCCTCCCCGATTTTAACCAAAGCTATTTCAAAGGCAGTTTTAGCTACGATGTATCATGCACCACCAATAATGTTAAATTCTATTATACAAAACCAACCGAAGCTCCTTTCTTGAAATGGGATTTTGGTGATCCGTTGAGCGGAATAAACAATACTGCTACAATTGATAGTCCAATGCATGTATTTTCCGCACCTGGTACTTATACAGTAAAACTGATAGTTGGGTTGAGTTGTCGTAACGACACAATGGTTAAAACAGTAAAGGTTGATCCATTTACTGTTAACCTTGGCCCTGACAAAAGGATTTGTTATGACTCATCTGTCTTATTAGACCCGCAAAGCGGTAAGAACCGTACTTATCTGTGGCAGGACAATTCTACTGATTCAACTTTAGTTGCATCCGATGAGGGACTGTACTGGGTTGAAGTAACAAACCCTGATAATGGTTGTAAAATAAGGGATAGTGTTTTACTTATCAACAAACCCAACCCGGTTAACAACTTAGGGCCAGATAGTTTTTTATGCGAAAGAAAAAATCTTCTTTTAGATGCAGGTAACCCCGGTGCACAATATACCTGGCAGGATAACAGTACCAGCCAAACCTTACTTGTTAAAAAACAAGGAACCTACTCTGTGAAAGTGAATCTGGAAGGTTGTATCATTTACGATACCATAAACATCAGGGGAGAATATTTCCCAAGAGTATATTTAGGCAACGATACAGCCATTTGTGATGGAATGACAATTACACTAAGGCCATTTCTTAACCATGCTGAAAAAGCCTCCTTCCTATGGAGCAATGGAGACACTTCTCATTCCATCACAATCGACCAACCGGGCAGCTATTCATTAGAAGTCAGTAATATTTGCGGAATTGCGGCTGATGGCATTGTAGTGAAACAGGGAGTTTGCAAACTATATATGCCTACCGGATTTACTCCTAACAATGATGGCAAAAATGATATACTGAAACCCGGGTACGGAGAAAATGTCACCAGTTTCAAAATAGAGATTTACAACCGGTGGGGCGAAAAAGTTTTCATAAGCGATAAAATATTCAATGGTTGGGATGGAAAACTAAAAGGTGTACTGCAACCTGCCGGAATTTATGTTTGGTTTATCAGGTACAAGGTTTTTAATGACCCTGCTGAATATTCACAGAAAGGAACAGTATCATTAATTTACTGACAAAATCATAAATACTCCGCAATCTCCTTCTGATACTCCATAGCAGCCTCTCTTGCTTTTTCTGCAAAATCTTCACCAGGTGAAGCATATATAACCGCACGGCTGACATTAATGAGCAGGCCGCAGTCTTTTATTTTTCCTTCTTTAAATACCTCCTGCATACTGCCGCCCTGTGCTCCCACACCAGGAACTAAATAGAAATGATGTGGTGCCAATTTCCGGGCATTGCTCAACTCTCCGGCACGGGTAGCGCCAATTACAAACATCAGGTTATCTTCTGTTCCCCAGGTGGAAACTGTTTCTAACACTTTCTCGTAAAGAAATTCACCGCCGGTATGCAGCAATTCAAAATCGCTGGCCCCTTTATTAGATGTAAGTCCTAATACAATAGCCCACTTGCCCTTGTGCTGCAGAAAAGGCTTAACACTGTCTTCGCCCATATAAGGGGCAACAGTAATAGCATCAAAAGGAAGTGTTTCAAAAAATGCTTTGGCGTACTGATCAGATGTATTGCCAATATCGCCTCTCTTAGCATCGGCAATTTTGAAATGCTCATCGCTAATGTAACGGACTGTTTTCTCCATGGCCTCCCAGCCTTTTACACCTTGTGCCTCATAGAAAGCCGTGTTGATTTTGTAGGCAACACATAAATCCTTTGTGGCATCAATAATAGCTTTATTGAAAGCAAAAACAGGGTCGGGGTCAGTCAATAAATGCTCTGGGATCTTAGTAATATCTGTATCCAGCCCCACACACAGGCAGGACTGCTTAGTTTTAATCTGTTCAACAAGCTGATGACGGTTCATAACACAAAAGTACAACAGTTGGAAACTTATTTTCGGAATTCAACCGAAGGTTTTCTTTCCTCCATTATTCCTGCAACCTGTTTTGCATCACCGTCCAGTTTTTTCAGTTCATCCACAATGTTGTCATAACTCTTTTCATCACGGTTCTGACTCAGCTTGTACACATTGTCGAGTTCAGTCACTTCAATCTCAAAGCCAACAATAGCATTTAACAGCTTTTCGGTGTAATCAGCAGGTAAGTTTTCATATACTGTTGAAGACTGAACATTATAATTTTCAAAGTGCAGCGATGATTTTTTAAGAACTGTAACGAGTTCGTCCGCTTCCATCCATGTTACCTTGCCCCGTGCATGGATTGCAATATAATTCCAGGTGCTTGCCTGATGAGGGTCGCTGTACCATGTTCCGCTGACATAGGAATGCGGGCCTGTAAAGATTACTAATGCACTACCGCTTTCGGCCAAAGCCCTCTGATGATCTGATTTGCGGGCAATGTGGCCGGTGATAAAAAGCTTTCCATCCTTCTCATCCACCATTACCGGAACCTGGGTAGCTTCAATTCTGCCATCGGCACCGGCAGCAAGCAGCATAACAAAAGAATGCTGGCGCATAAACGCCAGCACTTTTTCCTTATCATGTTCTTTGTAATGATTGTAGTTGTACATCCTGGTTGCTGGTTTTTGGTTTCTGGTTAGTGCCTTGAAATTAGAAAAACTCTATTATTCTTAATTATGTTTTAAAAAAGAATTGGAACCCAAAACACAGAACATCAGACTTTCTCCGCAATTTTTTCTGCGCTTACATTAGCATTACGCATGGCAATACTTCTCACCACTATCGAAGCAAATTCTTCAAATGCTTTTTTTGTGATTGCGTCATCTCCCATCATAATAGGAACACCCTGATCGCCACCTTCACGGATGCTTTGCACTAATGGTATCTGGCCAAGGAATGGCAAATCATATTCATCGGCTAAACGCTTGCCGCCTTCTTTCCCAAAAATGTAGTACTTATTTTCTGGCAACTCGGCCGGAGTAAAATAGCTCATGTTCTCAACTAGTCCGATAATCGGGACATTCATTTGTGCCTGGCTAAACATGGCAATGCCTTTCTTGGCATCAGCCAGTGCCACATCCTGCGGTGTGGTAACAATAACTGCACCTGTAATCGGAACAGTTTGCATCAGTGTCAGGTGGATATCTCCTGTACCCGGAGGCATATCCACAACTAAGTAATCAAGTTCATCCCAATATACATCTGTTACAAACTGGCGGATGGCACTGCTGGCCATCGGGCCACGCCAAACCACTGCATTTTTTTCATCAACCAGCAAACCGATACTCATCAGTTTTATACCAAACCGCTCCAGCGGAATAATCATTCCTTTTCCTTCAATATCCATCATCATCGGTCTTTCACCTCTTACGCCAAACATAATAGGCACACTTGGCCCGTAAATGTCGGCATCCATCAAACCAACTTTTGCACCGCCCTGTGATAAGGCCAATGCCAGGTTTGCTGATACAGTTGATTTACCAACACCACCTTTGCCGCTTACAACAGCAATAATATTTTTAACCTTTGGTAATACATTCTCTGCATCATTACGCCGGGAAGAAGTGTTGGCCGTAAAATTCACCTTTACATTTGCTTCTTTATTCACCAGCATTTTTATGGCATTGGTGCTGGCTGTAGCCATCATATCCTTCATAGGGCAAGCCGGTGTGGTAAGCACAATAGTGAACGACACATCATTACCATTAATCTCAATATCCTGCACCATGTTAAGAGTTACGAGGTCTTTGCCCAGATCAGGCTCCATTACATTTCCAAGGGCTTCAAGTACTTTTTCTTTTGTCATAGTAAATTTTTCACAATTTTGGCGCAATGCAATTCATGTTAAGGCACAACAACGGTGATAGCAGCAATGCAGCCGATAAAACAATATTTAGAACTAAATGTTAAAACGGCAAAGTTAACCGTTTCGGGTGCCAATTTGTTTTACGAAATCAGCAACTTGTCTTTATTTTTGGCGGAGTGAAGAAATTTTTACTTTATACCCTTTTGTTTTTCAGCATGGCGGCCTGCAAACAGGCCAGTGCCCAGTTTGAAAACACCCGTGATTCAGTAGTGCAGCTTTTTGGCGTAGTGATGACGGCTGACAGCCTTGAAGGGATTCCTGCTGTGAGTGTGATGGTGAAAGGTTCAACCAGGGGCACCATTACTAATGCGCATGGTGTTTTTTCAATCGTTGTGCTTAAAGGCGATCAGGTGGAGTTCACCCATGTAACCTACAAGCCTAAAATAATTACAGTTCCAAAATCACTTGAAGGCAATCAATACAGTGTGGTGCAACTGATGGTGGTGGATACAGTGTATCTTCCGGCAACTATAATTAAACCACGGCCAACCTCGCAGCAGTTTGCAAGAGACTTTGTGAACGTAAAAGTGCCTGACGATGAATACGAAATTGCCCGCAAAAACACCAGTGCCTCTAACCGCCGTGCCTGGATGCGGACAATAAGCGGTGATGGCGGCGAAGCCACACGACAGCAGTTTAATAAGATAGCCACTAAAGCAACCTACCAGGGACAAACTCCCCCGATGAATATCTTTAATCCTGCAGCCTGGGCTGAATTTATACAGGCATGGAAACGGGGAGATTTTAAAAAGAAGTAAGACAGAACCACGATTGAATTGATTAAGCAGGATTAAAAGAATATGGTTAAACCCACATGCTGCTCAAACTCACTGATTAGTTTAAATCACTTTACCAAGTTGGGTGAATCTCATATCTTGCAGGCGATTTTTAATTAAACGTTTTTCAATTTTATGTATATGATTCAGAATATTTCTGTTATTGGTGCCGGTACGATGGGCAATGGCATTGCCCATATTTTTGCGCAGCGGGGATTTAAAGTAACACTTATTGATGTTTCTGCAGAGCAGTTGGAAAAAGCTGTTGCCACCATCAGCAAAAACCTCGACAGGATGGTGAACAAAGAAATCATCCGCAAAGAGCTGAAAGAAGAAACACTGAAAAACATTACTACCAGCACATCGGTAACTACCGGCGTAAGCAATGCTGACCTGGTAGTGGAAGCCGCCACCGAGAATGAAACCATCAAGCTGAAGATATTTCAGCAAATGGATGAAGCAGCACCGGCTGATTGTATTTTGGCAACAAATACCTCTTCTATTCCTATTACTAAGATTGCTGCTGTTACCAAACGCCCCGGAAAAGTAATAGGCATGCACTTTATGAACCCCGTACCGGTAATGAAACTAGTGGAAATAATTAACGGAAAGGCTACAGAAAAGGAAGTAACCGAAACAATTGTTGCCCTCGGTAAACAATTGGGTAAAGTGCCTTGTGTAGTGAATGATTTTCCCGGGTTTATTTCTAACCGCATATTGATGCCGATGATTAATGAGGCCATCTACAGCCTGTATGAAGGCGTGGCCGGTGTGGCAGAAATAGACACTATAATGAAACTGGGTATGGCCCACCCGATGGGGCCTCTGCAACTGGCTGACCTGATTGGGCTGGATATCTGCCTTTCAATTATGAACGTATTACACGAAGGATTCGTAAATGATAAATACACACCTTGCCCGTTACTGGTTGAATTAGTAAAAGAAGGTAAGCTGGGCGCTAAAACCGGTGAAGGGTTTTATCTGCACACACCGGGCAGTAAAGAATTGCTGGTGAGCAGCCGGTTTAAATAATATTAACCTCCCTTTCTAAAAGAACGCCGAATTTTGACTTAACAGACTGAAGAATCTGTTCACTGAGTTCAAGTATCTCAGCACCTGACGCATTTCCGTAATTGATAAGCACCAGTGCCTGCTTTGCATGACAGCCAGCATCACCCTTGCGGAAACCTTTCCAGCCGCATTGTTCAATCATCCAGCCTGCCGCCAGTTTAACAGAGCCATCAAGGTTTTCATAACCGGAAATTCCGGGGAACTGGGATTTTAATTGTTCATATTGCTCTTTGGAAACAGACGGATTTTTGAAAAAGCTTCCGGCATTGCCTGTAACAGCAGGGTCTGGCAGCTTTGACTGACGGATGGAAATAACAGCATCGGAAACAGCTTTGAGCGACAAATCCTTTACCCCTATTCTCTCCAGTTCCTGTTCAATAGATCCGTAAGAAGTATTAAAACGGGGCTTCTTCCTTAACTGATAAGTTACTGATACGATAACAAACCGGCCTTTGTATTTCCGTTTAAATACACTTTCACGGTAGCCAAACTCACAATCACTTTTTGTAAAAGTGTACAGTTTTCTTTCTTTCAAATGAAAAGCCTCAAGACTCCAGAACACATCATCTGTTTCAACGCCATAAGCCCCGATATTCTGCATCGGCGATGCTCCCACATTGCCGGGAATCAGCGACAGGTTTTCCACTCCGCCCCAGCCCCTCTCGATACAATACAAAACAAACTGGTGCCAGTTTTCTCCGGCACCGGCTTTTACATACACATATTCACTGTCTTCATGCAGTTCGGCAATTCCTTTTATTTCATTTTTCAGCACAAGCCCGTCAAAGTCTTTTGTAAGCAAGATATTGCTGCCGCCGCCGAGAACCAGGTTTGGGATTCCCGGTTTAAGGGTTACGGTTTCTTCTAACTCTTCTATACAGGTAAAGCTGGCGAAATACCTTGCGGTAGCGTCAATGCCGAATGTATTATATGGCCTGAGTGAAATGTTTTCCTGAATTTGCATGGTACAAAAGTCCTGATAATTTTGTTTAATTTTATAGTATGCCAGTGATTTCTATGTTTTACGGACTTATTATTGCCATGTATTATCTTGATACAAAACAGCACAAACTGCCCCATATCCATGTTAAATATGGTGACAAAGAAGCTGTTTACCAGATACCGGATGGAGATTTACTGGAAGGCATATTGCCTGTAAACAAAGAAAAGCTCGTTAAAGCCTGGATAGAAATACACAAAGAAGAATTGATGGCCAACTGGCAACTGGCAGTAACGGGCAACCGGATATTCACTATTGACCCTTTAAAATAGAGAAGGATGAACCCGAGGATAACACAAGTAAAATACAGAGGTAACCACAAGCTCATACTTACATTTGACAATAATGAAGTAAAAGAATTCGACCTTTCCACTTACTTGCAATACCCGGTTTTCGGGCCATTAAAAGATGAATCGTTTTGCAGTAAAGCAAGAATATGCAACGGAACAGTTGCCTGGGATGATATTATTGACTTTGACCCCGATACACTTTACCTCGAAAGTTCAGTTTCTGCAACTGATTAAATTATTATGACAGCCACACTTATTGGAGCCACTGGCCTTATCGGCAGCCACCTGCTGGAATTACTGCTTGCTGATAATGATTTCGATACTGTACGGATATTAGTACGCCGCCCTTTTGAACTGACCCATCCAAAACTGGAGAAGAAGCTTGTGGATTTTGCTGATATGGAAAGCTATCGCCTGGCACTGGAAGGCAGCGATGTGATTTTTTGTGCAGTGGGCACCACACAGAAAAAAGTAAAAGGTGATAAAGATGCTTACCGGAAAGTGGATTTCGATATTCCGGTGAATGCGGCCAGGCTGGGCAAGCTTTGCGGCTGCGAAACTTTTGTACTGGTATCATCTGTTGGGGCCAGCAGCCAAAGCAATAATTTTTACCTGAAGCTGAAAGGCGAAGTTGAAGATGCCGTGATTGCAACCGGCATTACACATTTACATATTATACGGCCTTCTTTACTGCTTGGAAAAAGAAAAGAATACCGGTTTGGAGAAAGGATAGCGCAAGCTGTGATGCCGGTAATTTCTTTTTTGCTGCCAAAGAAATACAGGCCCGTGCAAGCGAGGAAAGTGGCAGAGGAAATGGTACGAATGTCCAAAGCAAATGCAAACGCCACACCTACCCAATAAAAGCGGACGGGAGTTGTAACCATGCAGTTGCCGATTTCGTTGGCTGATTATGAGGGATTTATGTTGAAAAGCAGCGTTTTTAAGGCTAAAAGGGCTGCTTTGCGGCTTGTGAAATAAAAATACCGTAGTACTACGGTAGGTATTTTAACGGATGTGTAATATTTTGCATGAGTGCCGTTAACAACCTGCCTACCGGCAGGCAGGTACAAAATATATATTACTATTTATTGGTTTTGAGGGGTTAAAGATTTCGGCAAATAGCGTATAATAAAAAAAGTAAAATTTTTGTGTATAGCCAATTTGTGCTCCGTACCAGCGACAGTTACAACAATAACAAAATGAGATCAAAAACCTAAGTTGACTTAACCATTAAACAAAATAATGATTTCAAGATTTACAAATATCAAAGGCATAGGAAGGTTTCATGACTGCAACTTCGGTGGCCGACATTTCAGTAAAAACACAATCATTTTCGGACAAAACACAGGAGGAAAAAGTACTCTTGCAGACATTCTTTGGTCTTTCAAAACCGGTAACATTGCAATAATAGAAGGGCGGAAAACATTTGGCTATACAGGAAGTCAACAAGTTGAATTTATTGACGAAACTAATAAGCAGTTCAAATACCCGAGTATTGAATGGACTCAAGGTTTTGAGAATATCGAAATATTTGATACACAATTCATAAATGAAAATATTTTTGAAGGCAACGAAATAACCTATGGCCATCAAAAAAATCTACATAGCATAATAATAGGGACAGAAGGTAAAAAACTTGCCACTGAAATTAACAACTTGCAAGAAGAACTTAATGAATTAACTGCAAGAAAAACTGCAAAGACAACGGAGTTCAATAGAACTTTTAAAAAAGAAATTTCAGTTCAGGAATTTTCAAGCCTTCCAAAAATGGAAAATGTAGATGAAGCAATTAAGGAAATACAGGCTACAATTGAAACTGCAAATAATCAAGCAAAAATCAAAAGTGTCTTTGAAGCAGTTGAAACATTGGTTGCTAATATAATTACTCAGAACACTAAATTAGTATTGTCAAATTCAATTCAAGGGCAGGCTAAAGTAGTGAGTGAACACATAACAAAGACATGGAAAAACCCCAATCATTCTAAGGACTTTTTGCAAACCGGATTAAGTTTAACAAAAGACGAGCAAACTGATTGTGTTTTTTGTGGTCAAAAAATTGATTCGGATGCTAAAAACTTATTGTCTGCATTCGCAAAGCTATTCTCGCAACAATACAGAACCCTGCAAACTGAGATTGCTAATGCAGTTTCTAAATTTGAAAAATGGAATCCTTTAAGTTTTTTGGAATCTATCCAGGATAAATTAGCCTCAGTGAAAATCAGCCTCCCGCTACCAGAGTTTAATAAAGAAAAAATAAAACAACTCAAAGAAGATGTAAATACAGAATTTTCAACGAAGTTCAAAGACATAGGCTATGAAGTAGATTTCAAAAAGTATGACACCTTGATTGAAGTAATCAAAAAGGTCAGAGAACAAATTGATGAATTAAAAAAGAAAAATGTTTTTACCAGTGAAGTCAATATTGAGGTACTCAATAAGCGAATTAAGCAACTTGAATTTACGAAAATCAGACACACTAAAGAATGGGATGAATTTTTAAAAGAGTATGACAGTATAGATGGAATTCAAGAAGCAAAGAAATTAAAAAGAGAAACTACAAGAGAAGCATTAAATCGGTATAGCATTAATTTATTTGGAATTCACTTTGATACAATAAATAAGGTTTTATCGGAACTTCAGGCTGATTTTAGAATCTGTGATTTCCAACCAATAAAAAGAATAGTTGGCCAAAGTGAAAGAATTTTTGCCTTAAAGTTTTTCAATACTCACAAAGTTTCAATAGATGAAACATCAACAGGAAGACCAAATTTTAAAAATACACTCAGCGAAAGCGATAAAAGAGTACTTGCCTTTGCTTTCTTTTATTCATTAATGATTCATGATGAAAAGCTATCCGAGAAAATAATCGTTTTTGACGACCCGTTTTCAAGCTTTGACTCTGACAGAAGGGTTAAAACAGTTCAACTACTAGCAAATCCTCATTTGATTACTCCTGATGGGGAATACATCGAAAAGGAAGTTAATCAACTTATAATTCTTACACATGAATCAGAATTTTTTATATGGCTATTTCTGAAACTTGATAATCCCAAGCCTCTTAGATTACTTCCTGATGGTGATATAAATGGAGTAAAGAAAAGCACTCTTGTAGATTGTAATGTTTATAGCGAATTTATTGAGGACGAGAATCTAAAAAACTTGAAAGAAATAGAATCAACTTATTCCTCAAACAGACCTATTTCTAACTACGAAGGCCTTTGTGTAAAGTGTCGCAAAATTCTTGAGAGTGTTTTTATTAGAAAATATCTATTTGAACTTGAAGACGAGATTAACACACGAAAAAGCGTAAGGACTTTTGTTGACAAACTCAGTAGAATCTCACAAAATGAATTTGACAAAATTCCAAAGCGTAAAGCATTCATTGATTTGTGTGACAACCTTAACATTGAGTTGCATAACAACACACTCAAAAATGAGGGACAAAATGCACAAGCAGTTTTAGGGGATTTTCTAAAATTAATTAAACAGGTATGATATGAATGAAGAAGTTACTATAAGGCAGGCAATACAAAGTGACTGTGCAAAATTATCCGAAGTTATTGAAGCGGTAATTAAAGCCATTCCGTATTACAATGATTTAGCAAAAGAAAGTGAAATCAAAAAATTTCAACCTAGCGACTTAGAGTTAAAAATTATTGATGACAAACATTCTGTTATTATTGCGACCATTAAAGATGAAATTGTTGGATTCTGTTTATCAAGATTTGACGACAATCTAATTTGGTTGGAATGGTTTGGTGTTCTTGAAGTCTATAGAGGTACGGGAATTTCAAACCTCTTGTTAACAGAGCTTGACAAAACAGTCTTAATCCGGGGATGTCATAAAATTTGGTGTGACTGCCGAACTTCAAATAAAGCATCAATACATATATTGACAACCCATGGATACAAACAAATAGTTACGATTCCAAATCACTGGTATAAACAAGATTTCATCCTTTGGGAAAAGCCATTCAATAGTTAGAATTATGCGATTTGTTATTTACTTTGTACGTCAAGTTTACAAGCAATGGTTTTTATTTTTTGCTGCAACGATAGGTTTAGCAAGTGGTATTTTAGCAATCTTTCCTCTTCAGAACAAATCTAACATTACAAACCTCATCATTTTTTTAATCTGCTTATTTGTTAGTGTAATTGCAACACTCATCTTATATCAAATCAAACATATACCAGATGATGAAATATGGATGCTTGAAGTTCCAAGAGATAAGCCAATGTAAACTTCCCCATTTTTAGTGCCACTCAAAAATAGAGTTTTTTGTTTTTTAGT
>CALLZY010000224.1 GCA_937858715.1 uncultured Chitinophagaceae bacterium
CATTTTCAATAATTTCTTTTTTAGTAGTCATAATTTTCTGACTTATTGCGTAGTTAAAATTTAGTCGTCAACTTTGCACAAAGATAAACAAGTGGTGTAAGACACTTAAAAAAATGAAAGTAACTTGTCTTATTTTAATCACAATATTCATCTTTGGCAATACAAGTTGCCAAGCTCAAACAAAAAAGAAAATGGAAAATAACAATCCTTTAATGTGTGACCCAGAAAGTGGTATTTGCGAAATACCAACTAACAAGACAAGTTCGTCAGACAGCAGTTTGGCAAAAGCTAACAAAAAACCTGTAAAAATAATTTATTATACAGACCCAATCTGTTCTTCTTGCTGGGGTATAGAACCGCAATTACGAAAACTCAAATTAGAATACGGGAACAGTATAGAAGTTGAATATAGAATGGGAGGCCTACTTCCGGATTGGAGTTACAATAGTGGCGGAATTAGCAAGCCTTCTGATGTAGCACACCATTGGGACGAAGTAAGTGCTTATTACGATATGCCAATAGATGGCGATGTTTGGTTAGAAGACGCATTATCTTCTTCATATCCACCGTCAATTGCATTTAAAGCTGCTCAAATGCAAGACAATGAAAAAGCAATTTTGTTTCTTCGTGAAATACGAGAAATGGTTTTTCTTCAAAAAAAGAATATCACAAAATGGGAGCATTTAGAATTCGCAGGAAAGAAAGTAGGGCTTGACATTATTAAATTCAAAACTGATTATGAAGGAAAAGCAAAAGAACTTTTTGAAGAAGACTTGAAATTAGGTAGAGAATTGGGAGTAAGAGGTTTCCCAACAATTTATTTCACAGACACAACAGGCAGTAAAGAAATGGTTTATGGTTCAAAACCTTACAACACATTTGAAAATGCTTTGCTTAAACTTTTCCCTACTGCTACCAAAACAAATTATGACAAGAATTGGAGTGCAATATTTTCTAAATATAATTCACTAACAGCAAAAGAATTTTCAGAACTGACTGGAACACCACGAAACGAAGTTGAAAAGTATTTAGACGTCTTGACGACTAATTGGAAATTAGAAAAACTAACCACAAAAAACGGGTCAATTTGGACATTGAAAAATACCAGCCGCTAACAGGGAATTTGCTGCTATGCTGGCAGACGAATATCTTCTCAGCTTCATATTCCTTCTTTATTTCTTCCACCAGCTATTCAACTTCATGTTAATGCCTAACTGGTTATAAGCACTGCTGTTCTGGTAATATGCCCGGCCATACCTGACCTGTATTTTGGGAAACAATACAGAAACTCCCATTGAAAATCCGTTGAGGCCATTTCCCGCATTACCGATATTCAATTCTTTGCGGCGCAGAAAATTATAACCGGCATGCACTTCAAGGTGCTTATCAATATGGATGGTTGTGGCCAGCACAAGGTGACTGACGAGTTTTGAAAATGAGAAGCGCTGGTCTTTATCATTTGCAAAGCCGTTCTCATTATTAAACGCTGTGTCGTTATAGTTTATATCGAAGCGGTGCAAATGATGGGCAGTGAGTGAAAAACTAAAGGGAGCTTTGGCCAGCCGTTTTGTGATGCCTGCCTGCAGGTCAAACGGGAGATCATCAGCCAATGTGCCTTCGTATTTTTTAAGTTGAAAGCCCATGTTTTTAGCTACCAGCGAAGCCGTTATCTTTTTTGAGGTATCTGTAAATAATATTCCTGCATCCATGGCCACCCCGTTTGAACTGTACTGGCCATAATCTGAACTGATAAATTTCAGTGCCAATCCGTAATTCCATTTCTCCAGGTATTTTCTTGAAGCAGATACCTGGAAAACCCAATCCACCGGCCGGAATTTCCCCAATACATTTCCTGAAGCATCTGTCTCGGTTGTACTGCCATAATTGAAATAATGTATGCCAGCAGAAAAGTTAGTATTCAGCCTGTCAGCAGTGTAAGCACCGGCGAGGTGGTAAACTTTTATACCATCATACAAACTGTTAAAGACGGCATTCACCTGTGCATGCATTGCGGGGCTGAGCAATGCGGGGTTTTGAAACACCAGCCCTGCGTCATCGGTTTGTGCTGTGATATTGATTCCGCCCAGTGCTGAAAGCTGTGGCGAATTGGAGAGCTTCAAAAAATTAAACACAGCATTGCCACCCAGTGTTTGTGCAGATAACTGAAGAGTAAAAAGCATTGTTATTATGGAAAGTGCTGTCTTCAACAAATACGAAAATACATTATTGCAGAAGATGTGTGGACACAAAAGAAACTGTTTCAAAAGCCGTTTTGATTGTCATATTGAGTACGCCGGGATATTAACAACCAAAACGATTGACTTCGACAAGCTCAGGCTGACATCCCGCTTAGACTGTCTCTCTGATCTTTATCCCACCAGTGCCTGTTCGAGCACCTGGCTCATTGTTTTTACATAATGGAACTTAATGCCTTTAATAAAGGTGGAGTCGATCTCCTGCACATCTTTTTCGTTTTGCCAGCAGAGGATTATTTCCTTGAGCCCTGCCCTTTTAGCAGCCAGGACTTTTTCCTTTATCCCACCAACAGGTAATACCTGTCCCCGCAGGGTTATCTCTCCTGTCATAGCAAGAAACGGTTTCACCCTTTTGCCTGTTAATGCCGATGCGATAGCCGTCATCATTGTAATGCCGGCACTGGGTCCATCTTTTGGAACTGCTCCTTCCGGCACATGTATATGAATACTCTTTTTGTCGAAGAGTGTGCTGTCTAATTTGTACTTCTTTGCATTCGACTGCAGGTAGGTTAATGCTGTGCTTGCACTTTCCTTCATTACATTGCCTAGGTTACCAGTAAGCTTCAGATCACCCTTTCCATCGCTCAGGCTGGTTTCTATAAATAATATATCGCCGCCCACATATGTCCAGGCAAGACCAACAGCCACACCGGGCATATTGGCTGTTTTATAAATATCATTACTGTACCTTGCTTTTCCCAGCACTTTTTCAATGTCAGCTGACGTTATCGTTGGCTTCAGTTTATCTTTTAGTGCCAGCTCTTTTGCCTGGTAACGCATTATGGAGGCCAGATGCCTGTCCAGTTCCCGCACACCACTTTCTCTTGTATAATCCTGTATAATTTTCTCCAGCACTTTGTCGCTGATTTTAAAACCGGAAGTTTTCAGCCCATGCATTTCCTTTTGCTTGGGCACCAGGTGGCGTTTTGCAATCTCCACTTTCTCTTCAACAGCATACCCGCTCAGGTCAATAATCTCCAGCCTGTCTCTCAAGGCCGGCTGAATATTCTGGATATTATTTGCTGTGGCGATAAACAACACCTTGCTCAGGTCATATTCCATTTCAAGGTAGTTGTCATAGAACGTATTGTTCTGTTCCGGGTCCAGCACTTCCAGCAATGCAGATGAAGGATCGCCACGAAAATCGTTGCCAACTTTGTCAATTTCATCCAGTATCATCACCGGGTTCGATGATTTTACTTTTCGTATTGATTGCAGTATCCTGCCGGGCATTGCCCCGATATAAGTCTTACGATGGCCCCTTATTTCACTTTCATCGTGGAGGCCACCAAAGCTGAGCCGGACGTATTTTCTGCCGATGGCCGTTGCAATACTTCTGCCCAGCGAAGTTTTACCAATACCCGGAGGGCCAACAAAGCAAAGAATAGGGCTTTTCATATCACCTTTCAGTTTCAAAACCGCCAGGTATTCCAGAATCCGCTCCTTGATTTTGTTCATCCCGTAATGATCATTGTCAAGCGTCTTTTTTGCTTTTTTCAGATCATAATAGTCTTCGGTGTATTCTTCCCAGGGAAGGTCCAGCATCAGATCGAGGTGGTTATATACAACGGAGTAATCGGGAGTGCTGGGGTGCATTCTTTCCAGCTTTTCTATTCCTTTCTTGAAAAGTTCTTTTGCAGTTTGAGGCCATTTTTTTGCATCAGCCTTTTTCTGCATTTCTTTTATTTCCTGGGAATTGGCATCGCCACCCAGTTCTTCTTTGATGCTTTTCAGCTGTTGCTGTAAAAAATATTCCCGCTGCTGCTTATCAATCTCTGTACGGGTTTTGGTGGTTACCTTATTCTTTAATTCAGCGAACTGAAGCTCTTTTTGCAGCAATTGCATCAGCAGGTCTGCCCTTTCCTTTATGTGATTCAGTTCGAGCAGCCGTTGCTTATCCTTTAAATCAGTATTCAGGTTACTGGAAACAAAGTGAATCAGGAAGGAAGGATTCTCAATATTCTTCAGAATAATTGATGCTTCTGAAGGAATGCTGGGCGAAAGGTGAACGATTTCCGCAGCCAGGTCTTTAATGTTTGAGACATAGGCATTGAAGTCCTCATCTTTTGGCGCTTCTTCCTCATCCAGCTTTTTTATTTTGGCTTTGAAGAAAGGATCCTCACCGGTTATTTTCTCTACTTCAAATCTGCTTTTGCCCTGGATGATAACGGTGGTGCCTCCATCCGGCATTTTCATCAGTTTAACTATCCGGGCAATGGTTCCGATGGTCTCGAGGTCTTTTACAGTGGGCTCCTCCACAGAACTGTCTTTTTGTGCAAGCACCCCAATCAGCTTTTCGTTTTTGCTATATGCCTCGTTTACGGCTTTTATGCTTTTATCCCGTCCCACAGTGATGGGTAATACAACACCGGGAAAAAGAACCGTATTTCTCAGGGGCAGCAGGGCAATTTCTTCGGGTACTTCAATTCCGTTTAGATTATCCTGGTCGCTTTCATTCAACGGGATTATCGGAAGAAAATCCATATCATCATCAGAACGCATAAATACTTGCTTGAAATCCATTTATATACACTTCTAAATTCGTTATTCAATATCCGCCGTATAGGGCGGGCGGTAAATATATAACCGTAAAACAGGATTGTCAAGTTTTGTGCCCCTGATTAATATCTGACAAACTTTGACATTTATCAACCTGGTGCAATAAAAAACAGCCCTCTTTGTCAGGAGGGCTGTCATAACTGTATTTTTTTCTGATCTTATAATGCTATACCTGCGGAAAGCTGGAAGCCCTGGCTTTTCCATTTAGTATCATTCGTAATATCGCTGATGTTGTTCAGGCCAACAGCATAACGGCCGTTCACCCTTACATTCAGGATTTTCAGCTGAACGCCGGCAAGCATAGAAAAATCACCTTTTTTGAACGCATCAGCACCATTTTGAAGAACTGTTCTGCTCTGATCCACCAAAATACCGAATTGCGGGCCAGCCTGCAGGCTGAGGAAGCTGCCGATTAATTTGTAGTTCAGGACAATTGGAACGGAGATGTAGTTGAGCTTAATGTGGCTGTTGCCATCAAATACATTATGATACACATTGCTGAAGCTGGAGTCGACCGTTGTGGCATACTGGTTCCAGAGAACTTCGGGCTGAAGTACGAGTTTATTGCTTAACCTAATTTCCATAAAGCCGCCAAGATGATAACCGTACCGAAACTCATCTTTAAACGATTTTCCATCCACCTTGGTAATATTGGCACCAGCCTTTGCTCCAATATGGAACTGGGCCATCATAACCTGGCTGATAAGTAAAGCGGCGAAAAGCGGGAGGAGTCTTGTTTTCATGTTTATACGTTTTTGTTATCAATTTTTTTGCTTTAATAAAAAACCAAGTATAGTGCCAGTCAGCGCTTTAGCTTGTTAAATTCTATTAACGAGTAGTAAATACAAAATAATTCGCTGTAACCGTTTGAATGATGAAAATCTTAAAAGATTAAACCAGCATTAACCGAAAAGAAAGAATTAAGTTTTTGGGAGCTGGCAGGTAAATAATAATCAAAAGCTAACTGCGGCTGTATAAAGAATTTTCCTATCGAGTATTCTCCCTTCAGATACAGCGTAAGCGACAATGGCTGAAACTTTAACTGGTCATCCAATACAAGCTCATCCGTAGTATATAATACACTTGAATTGGTGCGCACAATGGTGGCATAAGTGTTGGAAGTCTGGTTAAAACCGAACTTTTGTGTACCGCTGGTAAATGAGAATTGGGGTGTAAGCCTGATATGGTCATTATATTTCAACACATCAAGCCAGTAAAAATCGTGGCGGACAGAAGCTGTAACAGAAAAATCACGGACAGACTCCTTGGTATTGATATATGTAAAGCCTCTCCGCCGGAGCCTCAGATCCTGAATTATTTCTTCCCTCTGCACATAATCGGACCGGCTGCCCCATCCGTAACTCAAGGCAACAGAAGGCCGTGCCCACCATTTTCTCCAGGTAAAGTAGGCGTAGAGTTCATTTTGTATGGGTGTTGTATAAAACGGCAACGAATCACGGGTGATATACCTTGAGTAAGAAATTCCCGTTGCAAAGCTTTTGTTTTTAAGATAATCAAAAGAAGGGCTAAGGGCTAACTGATAAAAGCTGAGGTTCTGCCCGTCATTTGTAACATATCCTGTGCCCGATAATCCAACGCCTGATTTATGAAAGTAACCCAGCAACGGCGAATATGTCATCCTTTTGGCCGATTCAACCTCACCAAAAGTCCCATCCTTGAGCGAAGTGAAATACCCCTTTGTGGCAGTAATGCTTGCCATAAAGTAGCTTCCGGGGTTCAGGATTGAGTCCATAAAAGCATCAAAATCCTGAAAAAGGGCATCGTAATCAATAGTGGTATCAGACAAAAAAGAAAGGGATGTATCGGAAATTTGTCCGGCTTTAAAAGCTTTAAGCAACGCAGAGTCACCACGGCCACTTTGCGCAAACGCAAAATAGCTGCAAAGCATCAGTGCCAAGAGTATGGTTCCGGCTTTAAACATCAGGCAGTTTGTGTGGCAACCAGCTTTATGAAGGTTTTCAGGTTAATAAGTTTAATATCAATCAGAAACGAAAAAAAGTTTTGTAATCAGAATAATAATCAAATAATCATTAAAAAATATTAATTATGTCATTTTCAAACAATAAAGATTATTTATTTAAAATTAATTATTCAATGAAAAAACAGTTACTTCAGGCAGAATCCCCACCCTGCCAGGATAGCCGATAAAGCCAAAACCACGGTTCACATATAGCTTTTGTTGCCCGTTTTCATACAATCCAGCCCACTCCGGATAAAAGTACTTTACCGGACTCCACTTAAACCCTGGAATTTCGACCCCAAACTGCATTCCATGAGTATGCCCCGACAGCGTCAAATTAATATTCCGATATTTCTCGCAAATTTCTGCTTTCCAATGAGATGGATCATGGCTCATCAATATTTTAAAGGGATACTTCTCTGCTCCTGCATATGCTTTTGCCAGGTCGCCATACTTAGGGAACCGTGCTTTGGCACTCCAGTTTTCGATACCAATCAGGGCAATCTCTTGCCCGTTTTTCTCAAAAGCCACATGTTCATTCATCAGCAGCCTCCAGCCCATTTGGGCATGCACCTGCTTAAGCTTTTCTAAGTTTTCCTGTTTTTGCTGTGCAGATTCCCAGTTCACATATTCGCCATAATCATGGTTGCCCAGGACGGAATACACTCCCATTGGTGCTGTCAGCTTCCGGAAAACATCAATATAGTCGTCCATTTCGCTGGCAAGGTTATTCACCAGGTCACCGGTAAAGAGTATCAAATCCGGCTTTTCGGCCAATATCATCTCCACGCCTCTTTCAACAGCTTTCCTGTTGTTGAAGCTGCCGGAATGAATATCAGAAATCTGTATCACTTTCAGCCCCTCAAACGCCTTTGGCAATTCAGGAAAGTTCAGGTTCACCCTGTTCACCTGGTACCGGTATTTATTGCCAAACCCGTATAAAAGGGTTCCGAAAAGGCCGCCCCCCATCAACATTCCGGTCCAGCTAAGAAAGGCCGAACGGGTAATGGCTTCGCTATCCTTAATTGTATCAGCCGGGTTTTTTGCAGAAAAAAGCTTTGTAAAAAGCCATTGTATCCCCCGCCTGATATCATCCAGTATAAAGAAAAAAGCGGCTATTACTTTCGCAAAAAAAAGTCCGGCCAGCAAGGCAAAAACGGTGGAGCGGCCAATTCTTGCCTGTCTTTCAAAATGAATATATGGCAGCACCACCAGCAGAATGATAGCAGAAACTGATACTACCCAGTAACCAGTATGAACTGCCAGCCTGATTTTTGGAGACGCATTTCCTGTAATCACTTTTAGTGCCTGGAAAACATAAATATCCAGGAGCACCATAAACCCGATAAAAATCCACCAGAAAGGAGAGTTTCGCATAATAAAGCATCAAATTTAAGTTGCTAAAGAGTTCGGGCATTGTTTTACTGAACACTTATTTTTGCTGTCCGGCAACTTTTAAATTTTCTTTTATGAAGTTTACTTATTACGGCCACTCCTGTTTTGCGGTAGAAACTGCTGGCCAGCGCCTTCTTTTCGACCCCTTCATTACTCCAAATGAACTGGCAAAAGATATTGATATAAGCGATATCAAGGCTGATTATATTTTAGTCTCACACGGGCATGAAGACCATATAGCCAATTGTGTGGCCCTTGCAGACAGCACCGGAGCCAAAGTTATCTGCAGCTGGGAAATCTATGCATGGCTGGGCGATCAGGGCATTACCAATGCACATCCCATGAACACAGGTGGCAAATGGGACTTTGGAGCATTTACCGTAAAATGTACAGTAGCGCAACATTCAAGCGGCCTGCCTGACGGACAATATGGTGGCAACCCGATGGGATTTATTGTAACAAGCAAGGATGGCAGTTTTTATTACAGCGGCGATACGGCACTTACGCTGGATATGCAGCTGATACCCCGCTGGGCTAAATTAGATTTTGCCATTCTGCCTATAGGCGACAACTTTACCATGGACTATGCGGATGCAACAGAAGCCGCAAAGATGATTGACTGCAAGAACATAATTGGCGTACATTTCGATACTTTTGGCTTTATCAAAATTGACCATCAGAAATCGGTTGAGGCTTTTGAAAGTGCCGGTTGTAAACTGACACTGCCTGTAATCGGACAAACGATACATATTTAATAACAATACAATTATTCCGCCCCGGGCGGAAAACGGGCATGGCAAGAATAATAGGAGTAGCAAACCAGAAAGGCGGTGTTGGAAAAACAACCACGGCAATTAACCTTGCTGCAAGTTTTGCAGTACTGGAGTACAAAACCCTGCTTGTAGATGGTGATCCGCAGGCAAACAGTACAACCGGCGTTGGTTTTGACCTGCACAATATCACCCAAAGCCTGTACGACTGTATGGTTAACGAGGCCAGGGCAAAGGATGTTATCCTGAAAACGGAGATTCCCAATCTCGACCTCATCCCTTCGCATATTGACCTGGTTGGTGCTGAAATCGAAATGATCAATTACCCCAACAGGGAAAGTGTGCTTAAAAATATTCTGGACAGCGTCAGAGATGAATACGATTTCATTATTATCGACTGCTCCCCTTCTCTTGGCCTTATCACTGTAAATGCCCTTACTGCATCTGATTCTGTAGCTGTTCCTGTTCAATGTGAGTTCTTCGCCCTTGAAGGATTAGGCAAACTGCTTAATACCATTAAGATTGTTCAAAGCCGGCTGAATACATCCCTGGTGATTGAAGGTATCCTGATGACCATGTACGATGGCCGTTTGCGTCTCTGCAACCAGGTGGTGAGTGAAGTAAGGAGGCATTTTGAAGACATGGTTTTCAGTACGATTATTCACCGCAACTCCAGACTGGCCGAAGCACCAAGTGCCGGCAAACCAGTTATTCTGTACGATGCAAACAGTAAAGGCTCGGTGAACTACCTGAACCTTGCCAAAGAAATCCTGCAGAAGAACGATATGACCAAAATAAAAAACGAAGACAGAATAATTGAGTAGGACTTCATCTTTTCATTATTCTGATTATAAAACTTGTAATGACAAACCCAAAACAAAATAAAGAACTACTGGGCAAAGGAATCCGCTCATTGCTGCAGAGCATTGACTCTGATTTAAAAACAGGCAGCGGAAACCTGAAAGCAACAGTGGTGGAAAATGCAACCGGCATCAGCAAGATTGCTATTGAGCATATTGAAACAAATCCCAAGCAGCCCCGCCGTGATTTTGATGAACAGGCTTTGAAAGAATTAGCCGAATCCATTAAACTTCATGATATCATTCAGCCTGTAACTGTAACAAAACTTGCTACAGGAAAATTCAGGCTTATTTCTGGTGAAAGAAGGTGGCGGGCATCAAAAATGGCAGGCTTAAAAGAAATTCCTGCGTATATAAGACAGGCTAACGATTCACAACTGCTGGAACTTGCCCTGCTCGAAAACCTGCAGCGGGAAGACCTGAATGCGATGGAAGTTTCTCTCAGCTACAAAAGGATGATGGAAGAGCTTGATTACACACAGGAGCAGGTAGCCGAAAGAATGGGAAAAGACAGGAGTACAGTTGCCAACTTCATCAGGCTGCTAAAATTACCGCCAGATATTCAACTTGCCGTAAGAAGCAACGAACTTACAATGGGCCATGCCCGTGCCCTGATTAATGTTGACACTATTGACAAGCAGTTATATATCTTCAAAGAAATTAAAGAAAAGGGACTATCTGTAAGACAAACTGAGGCCCTGGTCCGCAACCTCTACAAACATGAAGGGCATGTTAAAAAATCTTCAAAAACTTCTTTGCCCTCCGCTTATCAGAGAATAGAAGATAAATTAGCATCGCATTTCAGTACACGGGTAAAATTGAAACACAGCAGAACCGGCAGCGGCCAGATTGTAATTGACTACTACTCGCAGGAAGAGTTGTCGAAAATTCTCCGGCAAATGGATGCGCCACTGGATTAATGAGAACACAGATAAATGAACCTCTCTAAAGTTATTGATATAAAAAAAGCATACCTGCTTATTGCACTTCTGTTAAGCAGTATCGTTTCTTTTTCCCAGGAAAAGGAGCCGGCCATTCTTATAAAGGATAGTACGAAGGTACCGGTTGTAAAAAAAATAAGCCGCTATGATTCAGCCATGCAGGCCCATAGCCCAAGAAAAGCAGCGATAAAATCTGCCATCCTTCCCGGTCTCGGGCAGATTTACAATAAAAAATACTGGAAACTACCGCTTGTCTATGGAGCGTTGGGCACCTGTGGTGGCATCTTTGCATATAATATCAAATGGTATAAGAAAACAAGGTTTGCCTACACCGTTTTGTATAATAAGGACTCGGCCAGTTTTGATAAAGTAGATCCCAAACTCAGGTTTTTAGTGGCCAATAACAGGCTTGATGACCTGCGCTATTACCGGAATGCTTACCGCCGTGATGTTGATTACTCAGCCCTCTTCTTTCTTGTTTTCTGGGGATTGAATGTTGTGGATGCCACCGTTGATGCCCATCTTAAAAGTTTTGATGTAAGTCCTGATTTAAGCCTGCAGGTCAGGCCGGGCTACAGCGAACTGGCCAATACAGGCGGAATCAGCCTTGTGTTGAAAATTGGGAAATAAAATCTCACTCTCACCCCTGACCCTGTTTTTTAATATCCCTACATTTGAACAAATAAATTTTACGCTATGCGGATTGCATTAATCGGTTATGGAAAAATGGGAAAGGCTATTGAGGAAGTTGCTGTACAAAGGGGGCACCAGATAGTGCTAAAGATAGACCAGCCTAACCTGCATGAGTTTACAAAGGAAAACATGGCTAATGCAGATGTGGCCATCGAGTTTACCAGTCCGCATAGTGCTTATGATAACGTAAAAAAATGTCTTGAATTCGGCGTTGCTGTTGTTTGTGGTTCTACAGGCTGGACAGACAGATTAGAAGAATTAAAGAATTACTGCCAGAATAATAATGGAGCCTTTGTTTATTCGAGCAATTACAGTGTAGGCGTAAATATTTTTTTTGAAGTAAATAAAAAACTGGCTGCGCTGATGTCTCCGCATCATGATTATGAGGTGATATTAGAAGAAATTCACCATACAGCCAAGAAAGATGCTCCAAGCGGAACCGCTATCACATTGGCAGAAGATATTCTGAAGCAGATACAACGAAAAAAGCATTGGGTGAATGACCTTAGCGATAATCCGGAAGACCTGGAAATCATCAGCCAGCGGATTGACCCCACACCCGGTACACATAGTGTAAAATATTCTTCGGTAATAGACAATATAGAAATAATCCATACGGCACACAACAGGACAGGTTTCGCCACCGGTTCTGTAATTGCTGCTGAGTTCTTATCCGGCAGGAAAGGATTCTTTACAATGAAAGATGTGCTGGGCTTATGAAGCAACTGATTTCAATTGTATATTTTTTTATCTTCTCTGTCACCCTCAGTGCACAATTGAACACTGACAGTCTTAGAGGAATTATTGAATCCGAAAAGACTGCATATTCTCAAAAGATGGATGCGGCTGTTAATCTTGTAAAAAGCTACCATCTCAGCAATTTTGATTTAGCAATACTTGAAAGTAATAGGGCAATTGTACTTGCAAGAAAAAATGGTGACTCATCTAATGTGGCAGCTTTATTGAGGCTTCAGGGAGTAGCCAGCTACTTCAAAGGAAAATATGATATTGCAGCAACAGATTTTTATACTTCAATCTCCATTTTTGAAAAACTGGATAACCAACAAAAGGAGCTTGCCGCCACTTATAACGATCTTGCCAAGTTATACAGAAAAACAAGAGACCTGGACAAGGCTCTTGAGAACTATAACAAAGCAGATAAGTTATTTCGCCAGTTAAGAGACACCGGCGGCATTGCAATGATATTAAACGAGTCGGGTGTTGTTTTCGAGTATAAGAATGACTTTAAAGAAGCAGTAAACCGCTATTCTGCCTCAATGGCTCTTGCAGAAAAAACAGGCGATTCGCTAAGTGTATCTTATTCTCTAAGCAATATTGCAGGGGTTTATGTTGCAGAAAAAAAATTCGGGCTTGCTGAGAAAAACCTGCTCAGGGCACTGCAAATACGACAACTGCTTAATGACAGTTTTGCCATAGCACTTACCTATTCAGACCTTGGCACCACTATGAACGCAAAGGAGGATTATGCAAAGGCGATCACATATCTTCTCGAAAGCAACCGGATAGCTGAAAAGATGAGCTACCCGGAGCTTCAGTCAAACAATTACAATGAACTATCGGCCTTGTATCAAAAGCAGGGAGATTTTAAGCAGGCTTATCTCTGCTATGTAAAAAGAACAGGTTTGCGTGACAGTTTATTTGCCATTGAAAAAACAAAACAGATTCAGGAACTGAATACCAGGTACGAAACATCCAAAAAAGAGCAGCAAATAGCACATCAGCAGAGCAAACTAAGGCTGCAAACTTTTTTATTCGCCGGTATTGCAGGGCTTGTATTACTTTCCACACTTTTGGCCTACTCGTATTACAAACGCTATAAACTAAAAAAGGAAACCCAGCATCAGTCCGAAATAATGAAGCAGCAGGAACTTGCCGTGAAAGCAGTGCTGGAAGCAGAGGAAAATGAACGGCAGCGTATTGCCAAAGATTTACATGATGGTGTTGGGCAAATGATGAGTGCTGCAAAAATGAACTTGTCGGCCTTTGAAGATGATCTCAGTTTCTCCAATGCAGAACAAAAAAACTCTTTCAATAAGATTATTTCCCTTGTAGATGAAAGTTGCCGTGAGGTAAGAAATGTATCTCATATTATGATGCCAAATGCTTTGCTGAAAAATGGGCTTTCATCTGCCATCAAAGACTTTGTCGATAAACTGTCTAACAAAAACCTGAAAGTTCAGGTATATACCGAAGGCCTGAATGAGCGGATTGATGCAAATATAGAAACCGTACTTTACAGGGTGATACAGGAATGTGTAAACAATGCTATAAAACATTCCGGCGCCAGCACTCTTGACATTTCAGTTATAAAAGACCAGGATGGCATAAGTGGAACTATAGAAGATAACGGCAAAGGGTTTGACATTAATGACAAAGAAAAATTTGAAGGTGTAGGTTTGAAAAACATAACTACCCGCATTGAGTACCTCAAGGGAACTGTTGACTTTGACTCATCTCCCGGCAGAGGAACGCTGGTAGCCCTGCATGTACCCTTACAACAAAACTGAAAAAATTGTACCTTAATTCCTGAATGAACCATTAGCTACATGAAAAGGGAAAAAATAACACTGGGCATTGTTGATGACCATCAGATTGTAATAGATGGCCTGATGTCGTTGCTGAAAGGTCATGAAAAATTCAGGTTTGCTTTTGCCACCACAGAACCGGCTTCGGTCATTGACCGAATAGCAGCATCAGACATTGATGTGTTACTTACCGATGTAATGATGCCGGTACTGCCAGGGAACGAACTGGCCAAACTGGTGAAGAAGCGATTCCCGCATGTTAAAATACTGGCTTTATCAATGAGCGGACAAGGAGACCTTGTTAATGAAATGATAGAACAGGCTGATATTTCAGGTTACGTATTGAAGAATATCGGGAAGCAAGAACTGATTGCTGCGCTGGAGAAAATAGCCGGTGGCGGCATTTATTTCAGTGAAGAAGTAATAAACGAACTGCAAACCACTGCAAGCAAAAAGAAGCAAAAAGAAGAATCGCAATTAACTGCCCGTGAAATAGAAATTATTCAGCTTATTGAAAAGGAGTTTAACAACAAACAGATTGCCGAGACTCTTTTCATTTCAGAACGTACAGTAGAAACACACAGAAAGAATATTTTCCGAAAGACAAATACAAATTCCGTTATCGGTCTTGTAAAATTCGCCTACGAACACCGGCTAATCTGAGAAAGAATCAATACCATTCAAACTTGCACACAAACAAAAAAGCCACCTGTTTTGCAGATGGCTTTAATTATTTTGTTCAGCTTATTATACTTTAAAGTGGGCGAAAGCCTTGTTGGCTTCGGCCATACGGTGTGTGTCTTCTTTCTTTTTGAAAGCAGAACCTTCACCTTTGCTGGCAGCTACGATTTCGTTAGCCAGTTTATCAGCCATGCTACGGCCATTTCTTTCACGGCTGTAGCGGATTAACCATTTAATGCTCAAAGAAATTTTTCTGTCGGCACGAACCTCAGAAGGAATCTGGAAAGTGGCACCACCAATACGACGGCTGCGAACCTCAACGGCAGGAGTTACATTGGTCAAAGCTTTTTTCCAAACTTCGTATCCATCTTCATTTGTTTGCTTGGCTACTTTAGCCAGTGCATCATAGAAAATGGTAAAGGCACCGCTTTTTTTACCTTCCCACATCAGGTTGTTTACAAAACGGGTAACCAATTTATCATTATACCTTGGATCGGGTGCTAAAGGGAGTTTTTTTGCTTGTGCTTTCCGCATGAGTGTTAATTTTTATAGTTCTGCTGTAGCTGAATTTCTTCAAGTTTTAAAACTTTACTCAGTACAAATTATGATTGAAATTATTTTTTAGCTTTCTCTTTCTTAGTACCATACTTAGAACGGCTCTTCTTACGGTCTTTGACACCGGCAGTATCGAGAGAACCACGAACAATATGATAACGAACACCTGGTAAGTCTTTTACCCTTCCGCCACGGATAAGAACGATTGAGTGTTCCTGCAGGTTATGACCTTCTCCGGGAATATAGGCAATTACTTCTACCTTGTTGGTAAGGCGCACTTTGGCAACTTTACGGAGGGCTGAGTTAGGCTTTTTAGGTGTAGTAGTATATACCCTTGTACATACACCACGACGCTGAGGACACTGATCCAAAGCCCTTGATTTGCTTTTGGCCCTGATGATTTCTCTTCCTTTTCTTACTAATTGTTGAATTGTAGGCATTCTTAACCCTTATTTTTGGGACGGCAAAGGTAAAGGCGCTGTGCTTAAATTCCAAAAATCATCCAAAATAATCCGATCAAAAACACAAAATATTTACCTTTTTCCAGCAAAAAGTCCCGAAATCTGAAGTTTCGGGACTTTTAGTTAGTTCAGAATTACTAGCCTATTTTACAGGGTACATCCAGTTGTAAACATCTTCTGCCCTTGCTACCCGTATATCTGTGAGCCGTTCTTTTACCTTAGCTGCTGTTTTCCAACTATCTGTGGAAAATTTCATTTCAATGTCATTATATTTCAGCTCCTGAACATAAGAAATGGTGGCGGCAGTTCCTGTTCCAAAGATTTCCTTTAACTGACCTTCTTTATATGCAGCAACAATTTCATCAATACCAAGCGGCCGCTCTTCTACTTTTAAGCCCATAGCTTTCAAAAGTATAATAACACTCATCCGTGTTACGCCAGCCAGGATAGTTCCCTGACTCAAATCCGGAGTAATTGCGGTATCTCCTATTATGAAAAAAACGTTCATTGTGCCGCATTCCTGCACATATTTATGCTCGGTAGCATCTGTCCATAGCACCTGGTCATAACCGCCCATTTTAGCCTGTGCTGTGGGGAACATTGCAGCGCCATAATTTCCGGCAGCCTTTGCATAACCGGCACCACCTTCAGCAGCTCTTACATATTTTTCTTCTACCATCAGCCGCATGGGGGCATTGTAATAAGGGCCAGACGGGCTGAGGATGATCAGGAACTTATATTTGTCCGAAGGCCTTACGCCAATCAGTTCATCTGTAGAAATCATAAAAGGCCGGATGTACAAAGCATTGTCTTCTTTAGAAGGTATCCAGTCTTTATCCAAAGAAATCAATTTCGTCATACCATCAACAAAGATTTCTTCCGGCACTTCCGGCATTTGCATCCTTTGTGCGGATACATTGAACCGCTTAAAATTATCATAAGGACGGAAGATATATGCATTACCAGCCGCATCCTTATAAGCTTTGATACCTTCAAAAATTGCCTGACCATAATGCAATACTGCCATTGCAGGTGTAAACGTAAGCGGGCCATAAGGCTTTATTTGCACATTTTTCCACTCACCATTTTCATAATCAGCTTCCAGCATATGGTCAGTAAAAACTTTTCCAAAGGGAAGATTGTCAAAATCAACTTCAGGTAACCTGCTCTTCTGCACTTTTGTTACCGGAATATCCATTGTTGCCATCATAATAGTATATTTTTGGGGATTCAAATAAACGAAAAAAAGCTAACAGTCATTAGTGATTATTATCAACCTTTTATGGATTTAAATCATATCGAACTATCACCACAATCAGTTGCAGAACTGTACGCTTCTGTGCTAATACAATCTGGTGACAATAATACCAATTTTTCAGTTGCTAAGGAGGAAACAGTTCATAAAAAAACTACAGTAAATGAAATATGGAAATCGCTTGGCAACAATCAAAGAAACATCCTGATAATTGTAAACAACAATGAAGCTGTTCATATACCTGATAATGAACTTACATTGCTGACCAGCATCCTTAACGCCTGTAAGTTTACAGTGGCTGATGTTGCCATTGTAAACATCAACAATCATCCTGATGCCGGTTATAAAGAACTGACAACTTATTTTAACAGCCGCTATACTTTGCTGTTTGGAACAGAACCTGCTTCATTTGGCCTGCCTATGAGTTTCCCGCATTTCCAGATACAATCATTTAATAATTGCACTTATCTTTTCTCTCCTGCCCTCTCAATTATTGAAAACGAGAGAGAGCAAAAAAGAAAACTCTGGGAGTGCCTGAAAAAGATTTTCAATATTTAGAACCAATAATGATGAAACTGATATTCGCTACTAACAATCAGCACAAAGTGGATGAACTGCGTCCGCTTGTTGATGCCAAATACCAAATTATCACTTTAAAAGAAGCCCGGTTAGACATTGATATAGCTGAACCGTTTGACACATTGGAGGAAAACGCTTCTGCAAAATCCGGCACTATTTTCGACCTAACAGGCATTAACTGCTTCAGCGAGGACACAGGGCTGATGGTGGATGCCCTGAACGGTGAGCCGGGTGTTAAAAGTGCCCGTTATGCCGGTGAAAAATGTTCTTTTGATGACAATGTTGAAAAATTGCTGGCCAATATGGAAGGCAAAACGAACAGGTCAGCCCGGTTCAAAACTGTAATTTCGCTGATACTTAACGGGGAAGAGTCCTTTTTTGAAGGTATCTGCGAGGGAAAAATAACAGATTCCCCCAAAGGAAACGGTGGCTTTGGTTACGACCCTGTTTTTATACCTCATGGCAGTGATAAGACTTTTGCTGAAATGAGCCGGGATGAAAAAGCAACTTTCAGCCACAGGGCTAAGGCAACTGAGAAATTTGTTGCATTTTTGAACAAATTATAAACAACCGACTGATTTTGATACCTGAACGCAACCAAAATATTACAGAAAGCGACTTAATAAACGGATGCATAGACGGAAACCGCAGAATGCAGGAAGAACTCTACCGCAGGTTTTCTCCCCGTATGTATGCCGTTTGCCTCCGCTATGCGGGAAACGGTGAAGAAGCACAGGATATATTGCAGGATGGCTTTATTAAGGTCTTTAAAAAATTGGAAAGTTTCAGGGGCGACGGTTCTTTTGAAGGATGGATACGCCGGATTTTTGTAAATACTGCTATAGAGTATTTCAGACGCAAAAAATACCTGACCCCAGTAACAGAAAAGGAAGAAAACACAATTGAGGGTAACTACACTTCGGCACTTGATGACCTGGGTGCAAAAGATATAATGGCACTTGTGCAGCAACTGTCACCCGGCTACCGCACTGTTTTCAATATGTATGTAGTCGAAGGGTATTCTCACAAAGAAATTGGCGATATACTGGGCATCAGCGAAGGGACAAGTAAATCGCAATTGTCAAGAGCAAAAGTGATATTGCAGGACATGGTAAGAAAACACCTTGACAAAAACAGAGGTTAAAATGAACAACAGCATACAAAATAAACTTCTTGACCATGAGGTAAATCCTCCGGAGGCTGTATGGGAAAGAATTGCTGTTGAACTGGCTGACATCAATTTATCAAATAAGATTTCACCTGCATTTGCAAATACTGAGGTTACACCACCTGAAGGAACCTGGAATAAGATTGCAGCGGCTTTGGATGACGATTATTTCACGGAAACCATAGCTGCGAAATTAGCCACTGCTGAGGCATACCCTCCGGCAGGTGTCTGGAAAACTATCGAAGTTGCTATTAATACCACTCATGAGGCTGTCCCTGCAATCAAAGACAAGTTCTTTCCTTTCTGGAAGTATGCCGCAGCCGCTGTTGTTACCGGCGGACTGGCCTGGGGAAGTATTACTCTTATTAATTACAAGAATAAAACTGAGGGGATACCTTCTGCATATACTAAAACTGACACAGACAATTCCCATCAAAATACCGAGACTGGTGACATTAATACGACCGACCCGGCAACTACAAACTCCACAGCAGCAACAACTGCTGAAGATGAAATCCGTAACGATGCCGCATTAGAAGCAAGCAAAAGAGTATATGCCAGTGTGGATGTGCCGAAACTGAAAAGCAGGATTTCCAACGCAGCCAATTTTTATTTTGCCCCTGATGATGCACTCAGCATGAACGTTACATCTGGCAACCTGCAACCGGATGCAGCAGATGAAAACTCTTTGTCAGACAGATATTATATGATGATAACAACTGAAGGAAAAGTAATAAGAATGTCGAAAAAACTGGGACATCTTGCCTGTTGTATTTCTGGCGAAGACCATGACACTGAATGTGTAAACCAGCTAAAAAGATGGCAGGAAAAACTGGCCAAACAGCCCGGCACTCACTCACCCGGCAACTTCTCTGATTTGCTGGACCTGGTTTGTGCCCTTGAAGAAAAATAAACAGTATCACCACATTTACCGAAACATTTACAATGGCAAGAATTAAAATCGTATTGCCCGAGAAATTTTCTTTTAACTGCAAAATCCCCATTCGCATTACAGATATAAATTACGGAGGCCATGTAGGTAACGATGCGTTTCTGTCAATCATTCATGAAGCAAGGGTGCAGTTTTTACAACATCATGGGTACAGCGAAATGAACCTTGGAGGAGCAAGCATGATTATGGCTGATGCCGCCATTGAATTTAAAGGAGAATTATTTTATGGTGATGTGGTAACCGTATCGGTCTCAGCAACCGATTTCAGTAAAGCCGGATTCGATTTAGTTTATTTACTTGAAAAAATAAATGATGGAATCAGGAAAACTGCAGGTACAGCAAAAACCGGAATGATCTGCTACAACTATGATACTAAAAAAATTATAGCCATCCCCGAAGAAGCCAGGCAGAAACTGACTGAAGCGTAAACTTAAATACTACCAGGCTATACCATAATCTTCGCCATGGTTACTGCTTCCACCCCACATGCTGCCATGTTTCCAGTCGAAGAAAATAGCATTAATAGGGCCGCTGGTTCTGTCATCAAAAGATAATGTATAGCCCATTTTCGTTAGCTGATTCCTGACTTCGTCCGGTGTTTTATCGTTCAATAATATATGCCCCTGTCTCGGTTTCCTGTCAGATGTCTTACTGCCACCTAATGACAGCCATAACTGATTGGTATTAATATTGGCAGCCTCCGTGGCCTGTTGAACTGTCATCCCGAACTCAACAACATTCAGAAAGAATTGCAGCAGGTTCTGGTCTTGCGTATCGCCACCTTGTACACCAAAAGCAAGGAAAGGTTTCCCGTCTTTAATAGCAATTGTCGGCGTCAACGTAACTCTCGGTCTTTTGCCCGGAGCCACCACATTAAACGGATTAATTGAAGAATCCAATACGAAGCTTTGCATCCGCTGGCTCATCCCCACTCCCGTATTACCAGCGATGCAGGCAGGTATCCACCCGCCGCTGGGAGTTATGGAAACTATCCAGCCCTCCTTGTCAGCAGCTTCTACTGTAGTTGTGCCCCGCCATAATCTGTCAAAATAAAAGCTCTCATCATCAGCATTTACGGCCACTGAACCGGCATCATGTCTGGGCATGAAGTCGCCTGAGTGTTTATAATTACTGTCAGATAAAGCATTGTGCTGCTGCAAATATTTTTCAAATGGGTTTATGTTAATGCCCATGAACGGATAAGGGTTTCCCGGAATAAAAAACATATTTTTTTCCGGGTTAATTAATGCTGCCCTTTGTTTTGCATACTCTTTATTCAGCAGTCCTTTTACCGGTACAGAAGGAGAAAACCCGGGGTCACCATAATAAAAATCCCTGTCGGCAAAAGCAAGGCTCATAGCCTGGTAAACAGTATTGATATATGGAACACTGTTATAGCCCATTGCTTTTACATCAAAATTTTCAAGGATGTTAAGGCCCTGTAACATCGCCGGCCCTTGTGTCCATTGCTGTAATTTATATACATCGATGCCTTTATAATTAACACTAAGCGGAACCTCTTCAACTGGTTTCCAGGCGGCAAGATCATCCATAGTAATCAGGCCGCCTTGTTCCTGACAACCCCGTACAAACTCTCTGGCAATATCTCCTTTGTAAAAGCGGTTATAAGCAGCCATGATTGCATCCTTACGGCTCTTCTTTTGTTTTAATGCAGCCTGCTCGGTTTCCACCAATTTCCTGAGAGTTAGCAATAAATCATTTTGTACAAATATTTCTCCCGCCTCAGGAGCTTCCCTTTTCTCACCGAAGTGTGGCAACAATACTTTTTTACTATATGGCCATTCTTTTATCCTTGCTTTGCTTCGTTCTATACTGTTGGCCGTTTGTGCATCAATGGGATAACCTTTCGCCATCTGCATGGCAGGCTCCAGCACCTCTTTCAGACTCATAGTGCCATATTCTGCCAGCATGTAACATAATCCGCCCGGAGTTCCGGGTGTTACGGCTGCCAACGGCCCATATTCAGGAGGGAAATTATATCCTTTGTTTTTAAAAAAATCAGGCGTAGCCCCTGTGGGAGCAACACCCAGGGCATTTATGGCAATTACTTTTTTAGTTTTTGGGTTATAGATCAGAGCCTGCGTTTCGCCACCCCAACTAAGCACATCCCACATAGTGCAGGTGGCAGCCAGCATGGCACAGGCAGCGTCAACAGCATTTCCTCCTTTCTGAAAAATGATTGCCCCTGCAGTAGCAGCCATAGGTTTTCCGGTGATGGCCATCCAGTTTTTTCCATGCAAAGGTGGTTTTTGTGTTTGTTGGGCAGAAGCAGAAATAATGGTAACCTGGAAAATATAAAGAAGAAGCTTTTTCATAACGCAGTGTTTCTGCATTAAAGTTAAGCTGATGTTTACTAAAAAAAAGAAACCGCCCTTGTTGAGGGCGGCTGGTTCTTCAAAAAGAATTTATTTATGCAGATTGTTCAAACTTAAGCATTACACCAGCTGCTGTATAAGTAGCTTCGTATTTCAGGCTGCCACGCATAAAGTGTGCTTTCCAGGTGCCGTCATTTCTCAATTTCCACTCATATACATTATCAGACGGGAAACGCTGACGGAATGCATCGAGCACAACCTGCGGAACAGGGCCGTCTGTACAAATAACAGAATGAGATGTCTGGTTGCCGCTGTCATCAAAGCCGGCAGAGTGACGCTGACTGCTGTGGTTAAACTGAGCTTCAAAACTGCTGCTGCTATGGCGCTGCCATTCGACTGATGTAGCCCCGCTGAAATTACTGGCAAGTGCTGTACGAGCTGCTGCCGGTACTGCAGATGCATCAACCACATTGGCTGTGCCGGAACCGTTTGAATTATCTTCAATTGCTGATTTTGAGCAGGCTGTAAGGGTCATTGCGGCAAATACGGCGATGATAATAGTGTTTTTCATAATGCTATTTTTTGTTTTTTGATAATTAATACACAGAATGGTAAACACAAGGCATTATTTTGTAACCATGATTTGAAAAAAAAGATACATTTGCTAAAATTTACTCTGATGAAATTGTTTGTAGCCGGCCTCCCCAACGATATGGATGATGCTGAATTAGAAGAATTCTTTGAAAAATTTGGTACTGTTACCTCCGTTAAGGTGGCTATGGACAGGGAAACCGGGAAAAGCAGGGGTTTTGCTTTTGTGGAAATGCCCCTTGAAACTGAGGCAAGAGAAGCTATTGAAGGCCTGAATAACCTCGCAATTGGCCGTAAAACACTCGTTGTAAAACAAGCTGAAGAAAAGCCCGGAGGTGGTGGTGGATACGACCGTGACCGTCGCAGCGGTGGTGGCGGATTCAACAAAGGCGGCGGCGGTGGATATAATAAGGGTGGCGGTTTTAACAAAGGAGGCGGTGGCGGATATAATAAAGGCGGCGGCGGATATGACCGTGACCGTCGCAGCAGGTACTGAAATCTTTCCCATATATGTATAAATTAATTGTTAGGCTAATGCTGACTTCATTAGCCTTTTTGTTGTTTCAGCCCGGCTCATACGGGCAGAATGTACAGCCTTTCAATCTCCCCGATTCAGTAAAAGCTGTGCAATTTCTTGCCGAGTTTTCAGTTTCGTCTGTTAAAAACAGGAAAGAAGCGTCAGTCGGCATAAAAACTGACATCATTACTTTTTCTTTTGAAGCAGAGAAAAATGAAAGAGAAATCAGTTTTGATTTTCCTGAAACTGCAAAACAGGTTACAACAGGCTCCGGTGTGGAAATTGAAGATGACGAACTTGAATGGAAGTATGACTGGGCCATAAATGAAAAATATAAATTACTCCTCTCGATAGCACAGGATTCTGCTGGAAATTTCCTGTTGTATTCTGGTTATGTTTTTTTGCCCAAAGAAAATAAGTGGAAGTTCATCGGCACATGTAAGGTTGAAGGCCGCTGGAACAGTATTCAGCAACCAGCTGCATATTATACTATGGGAAAAAAGAATGCGATCAATGCCAGTTTTTTACAGGCATGGGTACAGCGCAATACAGGAAGCTGGAAAAACCTGCTTGACAATAATCTGACCAGTCCAATAATAAACCTCTCTTCGCATATTGACAGCGTAGCCCGCCATAACGATGAGATTGCAATTATCAAAAACGCCATCGAAAAGAAATTAACAGATGCTGCAGAAAGCAGAGACGATGTTTTTTACAAAATTATTTCTGAAGGCAATGGAGCAAATATTAATATTACCGATACTGTAACTGTATATTACAAAGGAACATTGTTTGGCACCAATGAAGTATTTGACCAGACAAAAGACAAACCGGCCACTTTCCCATTGAACAGATTGATAAAAGGCTGGCAAATAGGACTGCCGCTTTGCAAAGTGGGATCAAAAATTAAGATAGTTATCCCCTCTGTCCTAGCCTATTCAATCCGCACAAGATCACCAAAAATTCCGCCGAACAGCATCCTGGAGTTTGAAGTGGAAGTGCTGGAAGCAAAGAAATCAAACTGATGTTTATTCCTGATAAAGTATGGTACAGGAATAAGGGTTCATTTCAACAGATTTCAGCAGGCCTGGCACAGGCATATCTTCGTCATTAAAAGGAGCTGCTTTATAATTGTGAATAAACTGTTTCCAACTGCCAAGCAGTTTAATCCTTCTTTTTTCCGAACTGCCGTTCAGGTACACCCGGATTGTTTTCCATTTATCACCAACAGCAGCACCGTTAATTTCATATACAATAAACCCCGGTGTGCCCATATCAAGGAAACTGATATTCTCTTTTATTGATGTTGCATCTGCCATACGAAAAGCCGGATGTTCTTTCCGCATTTTAATAAGGGTCTTTACATACTCAAACACCTCTTTGTTCTTTGTCTTCAAATCCCAGTCAATTGCGTTGATAGTGTCTGGTGAATTGTAAGAATTCTCCACTCCTTTCTTATCCCTTAAAAACTCAGTTCCGGCATGAAGAAAGCTGATACCTTGTGATGTAAGTACAATTGATAAAGCCAACTGGTGCATACGCTGGCGTTCTTCTGCTGTCGCAGATTTTGCAGAAATGGCAAGTTTATCCCACAATGTATGATTATCGTGGCACTCACAGTAAGTAATGGTCTGGTACGGCTGCACAGCATATGGGGCTTTTGAGTAGTTAATCTTTGTATAATCAACCTGAGAATGCCGACAAGCTGCTGTAATGCCAAACCTGATACTTTCGTCAGTTCCTGGCTGACCGCTTGCAAAGCCTTTCTCATCATGCACAAACACACTTCCTTTAATACCATCCCTGATGTCATCGCTGAAAACAGCAATACGGTCCAATTTATGCGCATTGGCTTTTATTGCCCGCAACGAGTCGGGCAAAGGCGATGCACCTGCCGTCCAGCCTTCGCCATATAAAAGAATATCCGGTTTAATCTTGTGCAATTCTTTTGAAAGCTGGTTCATTGTTTCAATATCATGTACTCCCATCAGGTCAACCCTGAACCCGTCAATATGATATTCCTGCACCCAATATTTCATAGATTCAATCATGAACTTCCGGAACATAGGTCTTTCGCTGGCAGTTTCATTTCCGCAGGCTGTTGCATCAGAGAATTTTCCATCCTTAGTATGCCGGTAATAATAACCGGGCACTAACTGATTAAAGTTTGACCGCTCAGTCAAAGCGGTATGATTATACACCACGTCCATCACCACCCTCATACCGTTTGCATGAAAAGCCTGCACTAATTTTTTGAACTCCTTAATCCTGGTCAACCCATCATATGGGTTTGTGGCATAAGAACCTTCCGGAATATTATAATTCAGCGGATCGTACCCCCAGTTATAACTGGCTGCAGAAGCCGTTTCATCAACAGAACGGAAATCGAAAACCGGCAGCAGGTGAATATGTGTAACCCCCAGTTCTTTCAGGTGAGAAATTCCTGTTGATGCGCCGCCGGCATTTTTTGTTCCAACCTCAGTTAATCCTATAAACTTTCCCTTATTCCTTATTCCTGATGAAGGTGAGATACTGGCATCCCTTACATGCAGCTCATATATTACCGCATCTGTTTTATTTTTAAAAACAGGACTTTTATCTGCTACCCACCCTTCGGGATTTGTCTTGCCAATGTCAGCGACCATAGCCCTTTGTCCATTTGCCCCGCAAGATTTGGCATAGGGGTCAGCCACTTCATTGCTCCATACGCCTTTTATCTGAACCCTGAAAGTATAAAACGTACCGGCAAGGTTTCCATTTATGGTTGCCACCCATGTGCCTCCTGTACTTTTCTTCATGCTTACCTGCCTGTTTGCACTGCCTGAAACCCCGTCACTATAAAGCAGCAATTGTGCTTTTTCTGCTACCGGAGACCAGATTTTAAATACCGACTTTACTTTTGAATAAGTAAGTCCAAGGTCGTTGCCGTTATAAACAGGATACCTGCTGTAATCTGTTTGTTGTGCGGCAAGCGAAAACATGCGGGAAATAATACTCACCATCAGTATTACTTTCTTCATAATAATATTTTTCAAAACCAAAGGTAAATTCATCCGAACATAAAACTTATGTAACTTACAACAGTTTTTCAACCAACCATTGCCATATGAACAGGAAGTTAATTACAACATCTGTCTTGCTTCTTACAGCCGCTTTTGTTTATGCACAGAATTATATTACCCTTCACGAAGATTGTAACTATGGTGGCAAAAGTTATTTCCTGGAAGCCGGGACATACAAAATGTACCAAATGAGAATAGGGAACGACCGATTGTCGTGTATCCAGATACCTTACGGGTTTAAGGTTACAATTTATGAGAATGATGATTTCTACGGCAAATCGAAAACATATACAGGCAATGTGCCTTGCCTGGAAACAGAATGGAATGATATGGCATCTTCTATTGTTGTGGAGAATTCAAACTATCAGCAGGGCAATCCATCCGACTATGTTGTCTTTTATACCGATTGTTATTCAAAAGGAATTTACCGGAGTCTTCGTCCGGGTACGTATAAAGGTGCTGATTTGGGGGAATTTAAAAACAATATTTCTTCTTTCTACATTTATGGCAATCTGCGGGTAAGGGTTTATACCAATAACGAATCAGCAACTGGCTATTACAATACATTTGAGTCATCACAGAGCTGCCTCAGTAATAATTATAACGACAAAATCAGTTCCCTTGTTATCGAATACAAACCAAATACAAGTTCAGGAAACAACAGTGGCAATATAGGAGGCATCGGGAACTTTGCCACTTTTTATTCGGAATGCAACTACGGAGGAAATGCAATCAGGCTGCAGCCGGGTTATTACTCAAGCGAGAAACTTGGAGTTTTGAAGTATGCTATTGAATCGGCCCAGGTGCCGGCTAATTTGCAAGTAAAAGTGTTCATAAATAACGATAATCTTTATGGTGATTCTAAAATCCTCACAGGTAATACCAATTGCATGGACTACAGCCTTAAAGATAAAATCGGTTCAATGGTTATTGAAACTAAGAGCGGCAGCTCAGGAGGAAACAACAGCAACCTGCCCACTTACGATGCGGTGGTAATTTATACTGATGCCAATTATAAAGGGCAATCCTCTTACCTTTTGCCAGGCTCATATTTTACAATGTCACAGGCAGGAGGTTTCCCTGCAAAAGCACTGAGTTCATTGCATGTACCTCCGGGATTTAAAGTGGTCATTTATGAGGAAGAGAACTTTGGAGGCAAATCAATGACAATAACCGATTCCCGGTCCGGCTTCAGTTTCTCAAACTGGAACGACAGGGCTGCATCCATAAAAGTGTACAGGGATTAACCGGCATCTAAAGCATTTCTCAGAGCCCTCACTTCATCAGGGTTAATTGCATTATTGGTATAACTTTCTGCAGAATTTTCAAACGCCGGGTGAACAAAACCCATCTGTGAATTTATTTTTCCCCGCAAGGAAGAATGAAACTCTGTACAACCGGTTCTTTGCGCCAGCATTTTAATATTATCAACTCTTACTCCACTGCCCGGCATAATGATAATCCTGTCACCAGCCAATTTGTTCAACTCAGCAATCAACTCCAATCCATCAGTAGCTGAAGGCTGCTGGCCCGATGTCAGGATTCTTTCACATCCTAACTGTATTATCTGCTCCAGTGCTTCCAATGGTTCTTTACAACGGTCAAATGCCCTGTGAAATGTAACTCCCATCGGATAAGCTTCTTCCACCAGCAAACTGTTACGCTTCATATCAATTGTCCCGTCTGCATTCAGCATTCCAATTACAACGCCATCACAGCCTAGTTTTTTAAATATCCTGACATCACCGAGCATGATTTCAAACTCCTCTTCAGTATAAAGAAAATCTCCACCACGGGGCCGGATGATTGGGAACAACTGAATAGCAAATTTTTCCCGGCAAAGCTGCACCGTCCCATAAGAAGGAGTTGTACCGCCTTCGGCAAGATTGGCACATAATTCAATGCGGTCTGCACCACCTTCAACGGCCGATTTCGTAGTGCTGTAATCGGATGTAGCTATTTCTATTATGAATTTCATTGAACGTTTTAATAAGAATCGAATCTGTTTATTATTAATTGTATTGAATCGTATAAAGGCTTTTGCTTTGAATCATTTGTTTCGAAACTCGGCATATTCTCTTTAATTGCTTCGTATAATTCTGGTAAGAATTTTATTTGAAGGTTATCATGCGAACTTTTATTCGTTACGAAGCAAACAGGCCTATTATTTTCGTCTACAACATTACCTTCCATATCAACTTCCCATTTGCATAAACAATTAGGTTCAATCCGAATAACATTCTGAAGCTCACTGTAAAGTTCTTTTGTCATTTTTCTTCCTGACTTATAAACATCCATAAAATCTAAAGCGACTCTAAAAACATAAGGTGTATTCTTGATAAATTGAGCTACATTAGGAGTAACACTATTATGTAAAAAACAAATTACCTCACCTTTAGAATTCTTAATTGAATCATTAAACAGATGCCAGTTCATAGTTTGTAGTTTTATATCTAAAACAATAAAGCTAATTTTTTAAAAATAAATAGATTTTGCTTTTATCAGTTTTTCATTTGCAGCATTTTTAATAGCAAAACTGAATCCCTGGTGAATGGCGTAAGCTCCCACCAGCCCTTTCTTATTAATTGCTAAAAAAGCAACCTGGATATCCTTAGCTTTCTCCTTTTTTATCCTGATGATTTTCTCCACAACTTTTTTGCAGGCTGCTTCAGGAGATAAACCCTGTCGCATCCACTCCACTACCGAATGTGAACCTGCTACCCTTATTACATCTTCGCCCTGGCCAGTGGCAACACAAGCCCCTACTTCGTTATCAACAAAAAGCCCTGCACCAATAATTGGTGAATCACCTAACCTGCCACGCATCTTAAATCCGGCACCACTTGTAGTACAGCTTCCGCTTAAGTTACCATTTGTATCCATCGCCAGCATACCAATAGTATCATGGTTCCATCCGCCATCTTCAAGACGGGCAGGAGCAAATGGGCCATGACCCGTTTTCTTATTCTCAACATTTATCACGGGTGGTTTGTATTCTGAGCTTTTAAGCCAATTGTCATAGGCTTCACGGGCATGAGGAGAAAGTTTCTGCTCTTCGAGTGGAAATCCTTCGGCTATAGCAAACTGCTGAGCCCCTTCGCCAACAAGCATAACATGCGGTGTTTTTTCCATCACCCGCCTGGCAACAGAAACAGGGTGTTTAATACGTTCAAGAAAAGCTACACTACCACAATTAAAATTTTCATCCATGATACAGGAGTCAAGCGTAACAAATCCATCACGGTCAGGATTGGCACCTAATCCTACACAACAATTCTGAGAGGCCTCAGTAACCATCACTCCTTTTTCAACAGCATCCAATGCCCTTCCTCCTGTCTTTAAAATCTCCCAGGCTGCTTTGTTGGCTTCCAGCCCTGCATCCCAGGTGGAGATGACGACAGGCTTCCCCTTTACTGACTGAATTTCTGATGCTGAAATGGCATTTCCAAATAATAACCCTGCAGAACCAAGCGCCGAGGATTTAATAAATCTTCTTCTGTTAAACATAGTATGGCAATAATCAGCCGAAATTAAAACATTCAAATTCAACAGCATAAAAACATTAACAAAATCTGTGAATATCAAATTTGATGTTTAAACATTGATTATTTATCTTTGTGTTACAATTATAAGAAATGAAAATAGAAATTATATCCGGAAGTCCCCGCAACGGCAGTGTAACACACAGAGCAGCCCTTTATCTTAAAGAGTGGTTTTCAAAAAACACATCTCATACAGCCAGCATAATTTCCTTACAGGAATGGCAGGTGCCGCCCATTCAGTCTGTTTGGGTATCGCCTGATAAAGCACCGGAAAACCTGAGACCTCTTGCAGAAAGAGTTTTTCAGGCAGATGCATTTATATTGGTAACACCAGAATATAATGGCAGCTACTCTCCTGCCATGAAAAACCTGCTCGATCATTTTCCAAAGCAACTACATAAACCTTTTGGTATAATAACTGCATCACCCGGTGCAATGGGCGGCATGCGGGCCTCACAGCAATTACTGCTGCTGGTTCCTGCACTTTTTGGTATTACATCTCCCAATATGCTGATAATTCCTGCAATAGATAAAAAGTTTAATGAGGATGGTACTTTAGCAGACGAAAGCTTTCTGAATGCGATTCATACTTTTACTACTGAGTTCTTATGGCTGGCTGAACGCTTAATAAACAACAAATAAAAAAGGAGTATTAAATGAAACCACTTAAAACAATTGAAGCTATCATTGCTCCACCACCTGCACACATGGTTGGAGATGGTTTCAGAGTACATGGTTTTTTCCCCGGCGGAAAAATTGGCAAACAAAGGATGAGCCCTTTTTTCCTGATGGATTATAATTCTAAAGTTGATTTCTCCCCCACAAATAATCCCCGTGGTGTGGGTGTGCATCCGCACAGGGGATTTGAAACAGTGACCATTGCCTATCATGGCAAAATTGCCCACCACGACAGTGCAGGCCACAGTGGTGTGATAAGTGAAGGTGATGTACAATGGATGACAGCGGCATCAGGTGTATTGCACAAGGAGTACCATGAAAAAGAATTCAGCCAGAAAGGCGGTGCATTTCAAATGGTGCAACTATGGGTAAACCTGCCTGCAAAACATAAAATGAGTGCTCCAAAATACCAGGAAATACCCAACGCAATAATGGGCAAATACTTTCTGGAGGATGGCAGCAGTCATATTGAAATAATCGCCGGCGAGTATAATGGGACTAAGGGACCTGCCTCAACCTTTACTCCGGTAAACCTGCAAAATGCAAAATTGAAAAAAGGGGCTTCTGCCACATTCAGTTTTCCCGCTAGCTACAATACAGGAATGCTGGTGGTTCAAGGCAGCGCTGTAATAAACGGGAGCAATGTTGCTACTGACAATTTTGTACTTTTTAAAAACGAAGGAGAAGAAATAAATATTGAAGCCACAGAGGATGCCATTATTCTGGTACTTTCAGGAAAGCCAATAGATGAGCCCATCGCACAATATGGCCCCTTCCTGATGAATACATGGCAGGAAATTAAAAAGGCAATAGCAGATTTTAATACAGGTAAATTTGGGATGCTGGAAGATTAGTGAGACGCAATCCGGGAGCCCTGAGGAAGAGAAATCAGAAAAGTACAACTCAGGACTCCTGGTTATTTCTTTTTTCTATAAACTTTTCAAGACTCTTTCTCGCATTCATTTGAATTCGTTTCTTCATAAAGTTTGTCCAGCCAAATAGTACTCCTTTCCAGCCAAACGCCTGGGCAGCCCATTTGCTCAGTTTAAATCCATCACTATGTTCAATGATTTTTCCATCTTTGAACCTCATATAAGCCTTGATGTGATTTACCACTTTCCTGCCGGTTTTTGAGAAAATATAACTGGCCGTCCAGTTGCAGGTGGCGTATTCCTCATCCAGTAATTCTATGTTAGAAAATGTGAGTTTAAAATCAAATGCATGGCGGCAGAGCATTTCCCACATGGCTTTCACATCATCGCCTTCCAGCAGACCAAAGGCCGGATCGCTGAAGATAATATCATCGCTCAGGCAACTGTTCATCGTTTGGTGGTCGAGTTTTTGAAACGCTGTATAAAAGGTTTCAATTATTTGCGCATTCGTTTGCATAATGGTAACTGGTGGTATTGTGCTAAATTAGCTCAATAAATTTAAAGACGATGAGGTTCCTTAAAACGATTTGCCTGTTGTTTGTTGCCACCAGTATTTTTTCACAAGAATTGAAAATTATTCCTAAACCGGTGGAAATAAAAAGAGATAATGGCTCCTTCCTGTTAACAAAAGAAATACTGATTGAACATAGTATTTCCACTAAAAAAGAAGCTTCATTTCTTCATAACTACCTGAAGAGTTATTATGGATTAGATCTTCAACTTACCACCAGTAATAAAGAGAAAAAAAAATCCATATTGTTAATTTCTGCCGGGGAACAGGAAAAGAAAGGATTGTATGAATTGACATGCAGCAGTAAAGGCATTCTGATTGCTGGCGACAATGAAGGCGTTTTTTACGGTATTCAATCCCTCATCCAGCTTCTTCCAATCCAAAATCCAAAATCTAAAATCCAAAATTTACAAATCCCCCAACTCACTATCACCGACTACCCCCGCTTCCAGTACCGCGGCATGCACCTCGACTGCAGCCGTCATTTCTGGCCGGTTGATTTTGTAAAAAAATATATTGACTACCTCGCCTTGCATAAGTTCAACACTTTTCACTGGCATCTTACTGACGACCAGGGCTGGCGTATTGAAATAAAGAAGTATCCTAAACTCACATCAGTAGGTGGCTGGCGCAACGGCACCATTATTGGCCACTATCCGGGTACAGGAAATGATGGGTTAAAATACGGCGGGTATTATACACAGGAGCAAATAAAGGAAATTGTGAAATATGCAGCTGACCGCTATATTAATGTAATCCCAGAGATTGAAATGCCCGGTCATTCATCTGCTGCTATTGCAGCTTATCCAGAACTGAGTTGTTTTCCTGATGAACCCACAATTAACTTTTACCCGAAACAATGCGAATGGAGCGGCGATAAAACCGGTAAACAGGTACAGCAAACATGGGGAGTGTTTGATGATGTGTTTTGTGCCGGGCAGGAAAATACTTTCACATTCATGGAAGATGTGATGGAGGAAGTACTGGCACTGTTTCCTTCAAAATATATACATGTGGGCGGTGATGAATGTCCGAAGGAAAACTGGAAACGTTGCACCAAATGCCAGCAGCGTATAAAAGATAACAACCTGAAAGACGAACATGAACTGCAGAGTTATTTTATACAGCGGATGGAGAAGTACCTGAACAGGAATGGCCGAACACTTATTGGCTGGGACGAAATTCTTGAAGGTGGACTTGCCCCCAATGCCGTGGTAATGAGCTGGCGGGGCGAAGCTGGAGGTATAGAAGCAGCAAAGCAAAACCATGATGTGATAATGACACCCGGAAACCCGGTTTACTTCGATTTCAGCCAAAGCGAAAACGAAGACAGCATAACCATTGGTGGCTACAATCCTATTGAAAAAGTATATGCATATGACCCGGTACCAAAAGAACTGACCGGGGAACAGGCCAGGCATATTTTAGGAGCACAGGCCAATCTTTGGACAGAATACATCGGTAATACTAAAAAAGTTGAGTACATGATACTTCCCCGCATGGCCGCATTAAGCGAAGTATTGTGGAGCCAAAAAGAAAAAAAGGATTGGAAGAATTTTGAAACAAGATTAGCAGAGCAGTTTAAGAGATATGATTTGTGGAAAGCGAATTACAGTAAAGCGTATTATGATTTGAAAGCAACAGTCACCCCTGATAAATCTAATGATGGAGTTAATTGGAAAATTGAAACAAATTTTAAAAATGGATTTATCGGCCATACACTAACAAAAGGATCTAGCACTCCTTTACGATATAATAAGCCATTACAAATTAAAAAAACGGATACCAGACAAGTATGTTTATTCGTGGACAACAAGCCGATTTCTTGTGTTAATCAAACGTTCCATTTCTCTAAATCCACCGGCAAAAAAATAACACTCACAACCTCACCTTCTTCTAAATATCCCGGCGATGGTGCTTTTACTCTGATAAACGGTGTGATTAATGAAAAAGGCATGGCAAAAAGCAAAGAATTCCTCGGCTTTAGTGGTAACGACTGCGAAGTGATTATTGATTTAATAAAACCAGAAACTATCAGCAAAGTAGTGATGCATGGTCTGCGCCAGGAAGGCAGCTGGATATGGCAACCGCAGACAGTTGAAGCATTCGCCCTGAATGAAAAAGGCGAATGGCAGTCTTTAGGACTTACAGATGATTTTACCGGTAAAACAAATGGTACTATGACTCTTGACTTTGAATCACTAAAAACTCAACAGGTAAAAGTCGTTATAAAAAACTGGGGCGAAATACCCACCGGAAACCCGGGAGCAGGAAATAAAGCATGGCTTTTTGTAGATGAGATAGAAGTAAATTAATTAGAAATATAGGCTTAGAAACTGCAATAACCTGCAAAAAACCGCATAAACCTTCACTTTAAAACTTTAAATTTGTGAAGCAAAAAAACAAACCAATGGCAAAAAAAGCCGCTGCCTTCGACCTCACCGACAGCTTTGAAAAAATTCCGGTAAAGATTTTTAATACCCCGAAAGATGGTTCTCTTTTCGTGGCAAAAGAGATTGCCGCCATCATCAGGGAGAAGCAAAAGAAAAAAGAAAAATGTGTGCTGGGCCTTGCTACCGGTTCTACTCCTATTACGCTGTATGCGGAACTGGTGCGTATGCACAAAGAGGAAAAACTAAGTTTTAAAAACGTTATCACTTTCAACCTCGATGAGTATTACCCGATAGATAACGATGCGTTGCAAAGCTATAACCGTTTTATGCGGGTGAACCTTTTCAATCATATTGACATTAATCCCAAAAACATTCATATCCCCAACGGGGAAATAAACAAAGATGATATTAAAGAGCATTGCCGTCAGTATGAAAAAATGATTAAAGATGCAGGCGGTATTGACGTACAAATTCTTGGCATTGGTGTTAATGGTCACATTGGTTTCAATGAACCCGGTTCTGGTTTGATTTCAAAAACCAGGCTAACGACACTGGCAAACTCTACAAGAATTGCCAATGCTTATGAGTTTGCCAATATCTCGCAAGTTCCCCGTCTCGCTATAACTATGGGCATCAGCACCATTATGCAATCAAAAAAAGTATTGCTGATGGCATGGGGCAATTCAAAAGCTCCGGTTGTAAAAAAAGCTGTCGAAGAAGATGATACAGAATTTGTACCGGCTTCATTACTGCAAAACCATGATGATGTAACCTTTGTGGTTGACAATGCCGCTGCTGCTGAATTAACCCGCATCAAGTCGCCATGGCTTACAGGAGATTGTGACTGGACTGATAAGATGATAAAAAAAGCTGTGGTTAATATGGCTTTGAAACTAAAGAAACCTGTACTCAGTCTTACCAACACCGATTATAATGAATACGGCTTAAGCGATTTGCTGGTTGAAAAAGGTGAAGCCTATGAGATAAACCTCCAGGTTTATTATATGTTGCGAGATTCCATCACCGGCTGGCCGGGAGGAAAACCAGATGTTGAATTGCCAACACATCCCGAGCGGTCAACACCATATCCCAAAAAAGTGGTGCTTTTTTCACCACATCCTGATGATGACATCATCAGCATGGGAGGCACATTTCAGCGGCTTCACGACCAGGGGCATGACGTACATGTAGGATACCAAACCAGCGGTAACATTGCGGTGACCGATGAATTTGTTACCCGTTTCCTTGATTTTGCCGTAGGCTTTGAGCAGATAGCAGGTATTGATACCAGCAAATCAGGTAAGATTCTCGACAATGCGAGAAAATTCATTGCGAAGAAAAAATCCAACCAGGTTGATACACCTGTTATCCGTGCCATAAAAGGATTAATAAGGCAGGGTGAAGCCAAAGCTACATGCCGCTATGTTGGTATTAAGGAAGATAATGTTCATTTCATGAATCTTCCCTTCTACGAAACCGGCACTATTGAGAAAAAACCAATGGGAGAAAAAGATGTGAAGATTACCATAGAACTTCTTCGCAGAATAAAGCCGCACCAGGTGTATTGTGCCGGTGATTTTGCAGACCCGCATGGCACACATAAAGTTTGCTTTAACGTGGTGCTGGAAGCATTGCAGCGGATAAAAGCTGCTGGTGACGAATGGATCAGTGATTGCTGGTTATGGTTGTATAAAGGAGCCTGGCAGGAATGGAATATTGAAGAAATTGAAATGGCTATACCCATGAGTCCCGACCAGGTATTGCAAAAGAGAAATGGCATTTTCATCCACCAGTCGCAAAAAGATATGGTGCCCTTCCAGGGAAGTGATTCAAGAGAGTTCTGGCAGCGGGCCGAAGAAAGAAATGCCGCAACCGCTGCACTTTACGCCGACCTTGGTCTTACTCACTACGCAGCTATGGAGGCCTTTGTGAGGTACGAGTATTGACAGAAAAATTAAAAATAAAAGCCTCCCGTTTGGGAGGCTTGCTTCGTGACCCCGTCAGGATTCAAACCTGAAACCTTTTGATCCGTAGTCAAATGCTCTATTCAGTTGAGCTACGGGGCCGACGTTATTGGGCGGCAAATATAGGGCAATTTACTGATTAACAAAAGCCGTTTCGTTCATTTTCCGGTTAAGCCAAGCAGCAATTCCGGCTCATTAGTAGTAATGTATTCAAATTTATTCTTCAGTAACCATTCAAGGTCTGTTTTCTCATTAACTGTCCAGGCATTCAGCAGTATTTTCTGCTGTTTTGCTATATCAATCCAGTCAGGGTTTTTCTTGAATACAGAATAATGATAATCTGCACCATTGATGCCTTCTTTTTTCAATTCTGCCGGAGACTTGTCACCTTCAAGGTATTGAACTACGGCTGCCGGATCTTTTTCTTTTATCTTCTTTAAAATATCAAAATCGAAACTGATATAGCAAACCATTTTTGATGCACTAATACCCTGCACCAGGTTTACAACCTGCCCTGCAATGAACCTGGCCCTGTCTTTACTGATATCAGACGGTTTTATCTCAATAACCAGCAAGGTCTTTTTATTGTTTTCTAATCCTGCTAAAATATATTCCCGCAAGGTGGGCAATGTTTCACCATTCGGTAGTTTTACAGAACTCAACTGGGAATAAGTTGATTTGTCAATCTGCATTTTATTGTAATGCGGGTCATGATTCACCACCAGCGAATCATCAGCAGTCATCCTTACATCAAACTCTGAACCGGCACAGCCCAACGCTATTGCCTGCTTTAATGCTGCAATAGAATTTTGCGGCAGATTATTCAGTTTCCAGGCACCACGGTGCGCCACAACAGTATTGTCGGCAAACCCAGCCTTTCCGGAATATGTATTATAAGGCATCTTACAGGAAGCTATTAAAGTGAAAAGAATAATGATATACATGTATTTCTTCATCGCAGTATTTTTCAGGACAAAAATAGGCATCGCAAGCCGGTTTGGCCGGATGGCTTTTTTATTTCTTCAGGCAGTCATACATTTGAAAGTAAATTAATCGCCATTAATTAAAATGAAAATCTCCTTCTGGTCTGTTGGCAAAGCACATGAGCCTTATGTAAAAGCAGGTGTGGAAGATTTCACCCGCCGCATCTCAAGATACTATAAGGTGGAGTGGAGCCTTATTCCGGCTCCCAAAAATGCCGGGATGCTTAGTGAAATGGACCTGAAGAAAAAAGAAGGGGACATCATACTGGAATGGCTGGACAAAGATGATTACTTAGTAGTGCTGGACGAAAGGGGAAAACAGGTAAGCTCTGAAGGACTGGCCAGTTTTTTGCAGGCGAGGGCCAATGAAAGTACAAAGCAGGTTATCTTCTTAATCGGCGGTGCTTTTGGTGTAAGTGACGAAGTGATGAAGCGGGCCGACTATAAATGGAGCCTGTCGCAATTGGTTTTTCCACACCAGTTAGTACGCATCATCCTTGCTGAGCAAGTGTACCGGGCCTGCACTATTTTAAAGAACGAAAAATATCATCATAAATAATTCCTTCAACACTATATAGTTTTATTTTTTATGGAGCATCTTTCTATTACAATTGTAATTATTATTATTACAGTACTGGTTTCCCTTGGCGCATTTAACAATCAGAAAATGATGGACGATTTAATCTTCTACCCACCTGCCATTACACAGCGAAAACAATGGTATCGGTTTCTCACCTCAGGTTTTTTACATGCTGATTATCCGCACCTTATTTTTAACATGCTCACACTTTACTTCTTTGGAGAAATGATGGAAAGTTTGTATTCCTTATATCTTGGCAAGTTAGGCTTCTTGATTTTTTATTTTGGTGGGATTATTTTTTCAGGGATACCTTCATTTATTAAACATCGTAACAGCTACCACTACAGGAGTCTTGGGGCCTCGGGCGGTGTTTCAGCTGTGGTATTCGCTTTTATTCTTTTTGCACCTTGGGAATGGTTTTCTTTTCCACCTGTACCAGCAATTATTTATGGGGTCCTTTATATGGCTTACTCAGCATATATGTCAAAGAAAGGGTCTGACAATATCAATCATGATGCACACCTTTGGGGAGCAATATATGGGATAGCTTTTACCATCATAATGGAACCAAAAGTTATCAACCTGTTTTTGGAATTGGTTACTCACCCAAAAGGCCCCGGAGGCTAATCAGAATAGGTAATTGTTAATTTTTTTTGAGTTCTATCAGTAATCTTAAACCGTTCATCAATGCGGTAGCCTATTACCCAGATAATCCGTTTGTTGCTTTCAAGCACCCAAACTTTCTCTTTTGCGGATTTGGACAGTTTCAGGTCAATTAAGAACCGGGCAACTTTCTTTTTCTTCTTCATACCAAGGGGATAGAAATAATCGCCGGTTTTCCATTTACGCAGCAGCAGCGGAAATGTGATATCTTTTAAATCAAGCATCGCAGTCTCAGGGCTTGTTGCATGTGGCTTACTGCTTGCAGCCTTCTTTATCTGCAGCTTTCCTAAAGCAAACAACACTTCTTTATCTCCTTCTTCAATTACAATATTTTCTGAAACCTCTCCACTTGCCGGACTTATAATGAACCAATGCCGGTGCCGGATAATATTATGCGTTTTTGCAGGCGAAACAATGTAACTGCCCGTTTCGCTAAGGGAAAGTTTTATTACTTCATCCACCTGCTTTTCGGTAAAGCCATAAGGTGAAATGATCTCATAAATCAATGCCCGGTTATTATATCCCATCAGTTGCTTAACCGGAATATGTATCTCATCCCCTTTTGCCTTGCACAGCTTTTTCTTTAATTCACCAACAGTGAGCTGGTATAGTTTTTCAATCTCTTTAAACCGGCTGATATTGTCCTGCAGGTTATCATTTACCTGCGGATACACTTTTGCAATCGCCGGCAAAAGTTCATTCCTGAAAAAATTTCTTGTGTATTTTGAAGACTGGTTCGATGAATCTTCAACGAATGACAGTTTATGTTCTTCTGCAAAAGCCAGCAGTGCTGCTTTTGTAAAACCGAGCAATGGTCTTCTTATATAACCAGTCTTTTCCGGAATACCTGTTAGGCCATGCAGGCCTGTTCCCCGGAAAAAATTCATCAGCAAGGTCTCGTTATTGTCATCTGCATGATGGGCGGTGAGGAGGTACTTGAAAGATTGATTAGCTGGTTGTTTAATAAGTTCACTGAACCAATCATAACGGAGTTTTCGTGCCGCCTCCTGGATAGATAACTTATTTTCTTCAGCAAATTTTTGGGTATCAAATTTCCTGACCTTTACTTCAACCTTATACTTATCGGCCAGGCTTTTTACAAAAACCTCATCCCATTCGCTTTCCTCACCTCTTAACTGAAAGTTGCAATGGGCAATAGCAAAACCGAACCCCGCCTGATGGCACAGTTCGCACAGCACAACAGAATCCAGGCCGCCGCTTACAGCAAGCAGCAAACTGTCCTTTACGGTAAAAAGATTTTTCTTCTT
>CALLZY010000225.1 GCA_937858715.1 uncultured Chitinophagaceae bacterium
AATCCGTTTGCCATTTCTTTGCGGACAAGCATACTTATGCGACTATATCCTTCCTTAATTTCAAGCACTTCAATACCAAGCCATTTGCTAAAGGCATCGTTTTCCATCATATGGGCAACTACATCATTCGCCAGTTTGTCTTTGTCATTAATCATTGAACTTGATTGTTATTTATTCAATACTATTTGCCCTTAAATTCAGGCTGCCGCTTTTCCAGAAAAGCATTAACACCTTCCTGGTAGTCTTCTGTTTGTGCTGCCCTTTGCTGAAATACATCTTCGTCCATCAGTTGTTCTTCCAGTGTGGAGTGAAAAGACATATTGAGCAATTTTTTTGTATAAGCCAAACCTTTAGTGGGCATAGCCGATAAAGTTTTAGTTATTGCCAAACTTTCTTCTTCAAATTTTTCATCACTAAACACTTTATATATCATGCCCATACTTTCTGCCTCGGTTGCAGAAACTTTATCTCCCAGCATCGATAAGGCAGAAGCTTTTTGCCAGCCAACAAGTCTTGGCAAAAAGAAAGTGCCACCGCTATCTGGAACCAATCCAATCTTTGAAAAGGCCTGAATAAATGAGGCAGAATTTGCTGCCACTACCACATCGCAGCAAAGGGCAATGTTGGCACCGGCACCTGCGGCTACTCCCTTCACGGCTGCCACCACCGGTTTTTCTAATTTTCGGATGCGGCTTATTACCGGGTTATAATGTTCGGAAAGAATTTGCTTTATTTCTATTTTATTCTCGCCGGTTAGTTCAGTTATGTCCTGACCTGCAGAGAATGCTTTTCCTGCTCCGGTAATGTACACAGCTCTTATGTTTTCATCCTTTGAGTCGTCCAGTTTTTCTTGCAGCAGCAGTGCCATTTCCCGATTAAAGGAATTAAACTTATCAGGCCGGTTGAGGGTGATGAAGGCAATTGAATTTTTTACTTCAAATAATATCGATGGCATTAAGTTGGTTTTAAGTAAGGTAGTCTTTTTATTTAATGACATTTGAAATAATCAAAAGGTTCTTTGCAGTCATTGCATTGGTACAGCGCTTTGCAGGCAGTACTGCCAAATTCACTGATACGATAAGTGTTGTATGAACTGCATTGAGGGCATTGTACCGCTTCGCCTTCCGCAAACAAACTTTGATCACAAACTTGCTGTTTGGTGTTGGGCGGAGCAATGCCATATTCTTTCAGCTTCTTTTTCCCTTCTTCACTCATCCAGTCGGTTGTCCAGGCGGGAGAAATTGAATTGATGATTTTTACACCAGTGAAACCAGAAGCCGCCAGTTCCATCCGTACTGATGCGGCAATGTAATCCATGGCCGGGCAGCCGGTGTATGTTGCTGTAATGGTAATTTCAGGAATACCACTTACTGAAATAGCTACATTTCTGACAATACCTAAATCAACTATAGTCAGAACAGGAATCTCCGGGTCGGGTATTGATTCTAATACCGACCAGATTAAGGTTGTGTCAGAAATTTCAATTTTTTTATCCATATGTCAGTTCTACCATTCACAGCCGGGAAAAGCCCTCTGCATATATTGCATTTCAGCAAGAATATAGCCAAGCTGTTCGGTGTGTGTGCCTGTTTTGCCACCGGTGTGCATGAATATACCGCCATCCGGGTGAGTAAGAGTGGCTTCGGTTAATACACTATTTATTTTTTCTGCCCACTTTGTTTTTATTGTTTTAAAATCAATGGCCATTTCTTCTTCATAATCAGCCGGTGCAAACAGCTCACCGGTATAGGGCCACAGGTTTTCAATACCAGCTTCCATCCTTCGCTTACTTTCTTCCGTTCCATCTCCAAGCCTTATCACCCATTCGCTGCTCCATCTTACATGATAAGTAATTTCTTTCAACGATTTTTCCGCAATAGCGGAAAGAGTAGTATCGGTCCCTTTATCTTTTAACTGCTGGTATAAGAAATATTGATAAGTGCTGAAAAAGAATTGGCGAAGAATTGTTTGTCCCCAGTCGCCATTGGATTGCTCTGCCAATAAGCAGTTTTTGAATTCTCTTTCTGTGCGTAGAAAGGCGAGGCTGTCTTCAGTTGCCGGGTTGACTGGCTGATCAGCTGACTGGTTGATATGGTCTGCAGCATATTGATACAGGCATCTTGCCTGCCCGATCAGGTCCAAAGTAATATTGGTAATGGCAATATCCTGTTCCAGAACCGGCCCATGTCCGCACCATTCTCCATTACGCTGGGCAAGTATCAGCGAACTGTCTGCCAGAGATAATATAAAATCAATCTTATCCTTATTCATTATTGCTGTGTTTCTTTTGTCGTATTACATTTTATTCACCTCGTCGGGTAATTGGTAAAAAGTGGGGTGCCTGTAAATTTTATCTTCGGCAGGTTCAAACAGTTCGCCAGCTTCTTCGGGGTTGGTTGCATGTATATACTTTGACTCCACCACCCAGATACTGACACCTTCCATACGGCGGGTATAAACATCTCTGGCATTTTCAATAGCCATTTTTGCATCGGAAGCATGCAGGCTGCCGGCATGTTTATGGTCAAGCCCCTGTTTGCTGCGGATGAACACTTCCCAAAGTGGCCATGTCGTAGTATCTTGTTTTACTTCGTAACTGCTTTCACCTCCTTTTTCATCCGGAATGTCACCATAGAAAAACTTTCTGATAAATGTTGTATTCATTTCTGTCTATTTAGTAACTGTTATTTGGTACAATGTATAATCAGAAGAATCTTTAGCCGCATTTATATCACCCATAAAACGGTAAAACTTAATTGTTGTCGTCCCGGTCTTTTTGGGTTTCATTACAATGAATTTGCTCAGGCTGCCCCCATCCACATCCGGCGGATTGTTATCTACGGTTTCCGTACCTAACATTTCAATAATGTTCAGGCTGTCGCTGATGTCAAACCTCGGAATATACTCATCGGCACATCCCCTGCATACTGATTGATATATTTGCAGGGTGTCGGTCAGTTTCACTACGTTAATTGTATCAGTCTGTAAGTCAACCCGTTTATTTCTGGAGTTGTCAGACAGTTTTGTTGAATTACAAGCGGAAAAAAACCCAGCCACTAAAAGACTGATTATTATTTTGTACATGGTTAGTTAGTTGGTGTTTTTTTGGATTCTTTTTTTGCATAGGCCATAGCAGCATCTCTTACCCATTGTCCTTCATCATGGGCTTTGCGTCTTGCCTCCAGCCTTTGTTTATTACAGGGTCCATTGCCTTTTACCACCTGCCAGAATTCCTCCCAGTTTATTTCCCCAAAATCATAGTGTTTCCGTTCTTCATTCCATTTCAAATCCGGGTCGGGCAATTTCATACCCAGGGTTTTTATCTGCTCTGCAATCATGACCACAAAGTTTTGACGCAATTCGTCATTGCTTTTGCGTTTTATTTTCCATAGCATACTTTGTTCACTGTGCTGCGATTCATTATCATGCGGACCAAACATCATCAGGGCAGGCCACCACCACCGGTTGATGGCATCCTGGCACATTTCTTTTTGCTCTTTTGTTCCCCGTGATAAAACAAGCAACGATTCAAAGCCCTGCCGCTGGTGAAAACTTTCTTCTTTGCAAATTCGCACCATTCCTCTTGCATATGGGCCGTATGAGGTGCGGGTAAGCATTACCTGGTTCATAATAGCTGCACCATCTACCAGCCAGCCTACGGCACCAATATCGGCCCAGGTAAGTGTAGGGTAATTAAATATGGAAGAATACTTTGCTTTGCCTGTATGCAGGTCATTAATCATCTCGTCTCTGCTTATGCCCAATGTTTCTGCAGCAGCATATAAATAAAGGCCATGTCCGCCCTCATCCTGCACTTTGGCAAGCAAGATGGCTTTTCTTTTCAAGGAAGGTGCCCTGCCAATCCAGTTACCTTCAGGTAGCATTCCCACTACCTCGCTGTGTGCATGCTGGCTTATCTGCCGGATATTTGTCTTCCTGTAAGCATCCGGCATCCAGTCTTTGGGTTCAATCTTGATTTCACTGTCAATTTTCTTTTGAAAACTGTTTTCAAAATCCGGAGAAACCATTTTTTTCAATTTTATCAAATGTAATGAAACTAACGGCTGTTTGGGAAATAAGCGCTGGCTTTTGGTTAGTTTTTGTTTGCGATGACAATATTAATTTTTAACTCTCATATTTCGTCTTTTTTTGTGAAGTGGAGAAGATGGTTTGTCCGCCAATTTGGGCAATCTAACCATCATTGCCAGGGCTTTAGGAAAAAAAGAAGAACTTTGGTAAAGAAAAAGACACTATGCTGCAGGACTACTTTCAGGCTTTCAGGAACAACATTATTGGAATTGACAGTTCGTTTGAGTCGCCATACGGCACCAAAAAAATGATATATGCCGACTGGACAGCCAGCGGCAGGGCTTATGCACCAGTTGAAAAAAGGCTGCAGGAGGAAATAATGCCTCTGCTTGCCAATACACATACAGAAACTACTGTGACAGGCACTGCTATGACAAGGGCTTATGAGCAGGCAAAACATATCATTAAGAAACATGTAAACGCCGGGGCTGATGATGTTTTGATTTTTGCAGGCAGCGGAATGACGGGTGCTGTGAATAAGCTGCAGCGGTTGCTGGGGCTCCGTATTCCGGAGCGGATTATGGATTATGTAAAGCCGGGTAAACTTCCCTCGCATGATGAACTAAAAAACGAAGCGGTACGTATTCACTCTCTGTTCAGCAATTATCTTGATATAGATGATGAACTGAAGCCGGTGGTGTTTGTGTCGCACATGGAGCATCACTCCAATCAAACATCCTGGCTGGAAACAATTGCTGATGTGGAGATAATCCCAAATGACGAAACCGGCAACATAAACCTGGCGGCGCTTGAGGTTTTATTATTGAAGCATAATGCGAAAACGAATAAGATTGTGGCAATAACGGGCTGCTCAAATGTAACAGGCATACAAACCCCTTACCACCAGGCAGCGGCTATAGCACACAAGTATGGCGGGCTCTGTTTTGTTGATTTTGCCTGCTCGGCACCTTATGTTTCCATTAATATGCACCCGGCTGAAGAAGATGCCCACCTGGATGCTGTATTTTTTTCGCCACATAAGTTTTTAGGTGGTCAGGGCACACCCGGCGTATTAATTTTTAACCGGAAGCTTTATAACAATATTATTCCCGACCAGCCTGGCGGTGGTACAGTTACTTATACAAACCCCTGGAAATATCATGAGTATATTACAGACATTGAACACCGGGAAGACGGAGGCACTCCTCCTTTTTTACAAGGCATAAAAGCTGCATTGGCAGTGAAGCTGAAGGAAGAAATGGGTGTGGAGAATATGCTGAAGCGGGAAGAAGAACTGCTCAGAATTATTTTTGAGAGGTTGCCGCAAATGCCCGGCATTGATCTCCTGGAAGGGCAAACAACTCATCGGCTGGGTGTTATTTCTTTTATAGTAAAAGGGGCACATTTTAACCTGGTAGTGAAACTGCTTAACGACAGGTTTGGCATACAAACCCGTGGCGGCTGCGCCTGTGCCGGAACCTATGGGCATATGCTGCTGCATGTGGATGAATTGCATTCTTATGAAATACTGAATGAAATGCACAAGGGAGACCTTTTGTGCAAACCCGGCTGGATTCGTATGTCAATACACCCTGTGATGACCGATGAGGAAATCCATTTTATTCTTGATGCTATCGAACAGGTATCATTGCATTTTAAAGAGTGGAAGAATGATTATATGTATGATGCCGGAACAAATGAGTATCATCATGTATCTTATAAAGACGCAACACCTGATGTGGTAAAGAGCTGGTTTGATAAAAAACTGAATTAGGAAAATAAAAGCCGGAACGTTTGAAGTGCCGGCTACGAAAAAATATTTACCACTTTCCTTTATTGCTCAATGTTCATCAGGTAAATCTTAAAATTAGTTTCCATAAACAGGATAAGTGGAAATTCGGCGTTTTTCCAAACCCGTATCGCTTTTTTACCATCAGCATTTTCCAGTATATGACTGTCGAAAGTAAATTCTTTTCCATTTACTGGTTTAATATAACTGATGTATGTACTCCCGTTCTTTTCTGATGTATTACTTTCTAAAACCTCAAAAAGTTCAGGAGTTCCGTTTTTGCCCTCCGCAGAAAGAGTAACACTTTTGTTTTCTTCGATACTCTTGTACGCATCCCGGCTGATGAAGGCACTGGTTTCCTGGGTTAAAGTTGTTTTTCCGCCATTGAAGTAATTAAACAGGGCTGTAGCATTTTTCATGGCTTCTGCAGCCATAGTTACTGAGCCGGACTTATTTACCGGTGCTGTCATTTCCCAGTCAAAAGAGACTTTTTTATCGAGTTCTGTTATTTTCATAATAAACTGGTATTCTTTGGTCCCCTGCTCTACATTGTAGGTAAGCTTTGTGCCCTTTGTCAGAGAAAATGAAGTTGTTTCCTGGGAGAATGCAGTTATGTTTAGCCCGAGCATTGCACTTAAAAAGAGAATTTTTTTCATAAAGATTTTCTTGTTGGTGAATGAGAAGAATTGTTATTAAAATGATTTTTGTTGTTTAGTGAACGTTACTATTCACTTGCTTGCACTCCGTTTGGGCTTACCACAAAGTCTTCACCCTTGCTTATGCAATTTGAGAATGTTAAGGTTTTTTCCGGGTAATCAGAAAGCCGACAGATGGAAAGCTTTCACTGCTGTAATACTCAAGAATCAGTGTATAAGGGATTACCAATGGTTGGCGGTTGATTGCTTCCGCATAAATATAGGTACGGGTGCCTTCTTTTATTTCCTGTTTAAAATAAAACCGTCCGGAATTCTTAAAAATTGAAAGCAATTTTTCGTACAAAGCTTTTGCATTCGCAGGATTGCCAGCTATTTCTGTATTCACCTGGAATGAAAAACTTGTTTCAAAAGGCCGCACCTTAACAGTTGCATACTTTCCATATAATGAGGACAGGCTTTCATATTCTGTATAATACTGGTTGGTGTTAATCTTTTTTTTCTGTTCGTTGATAAAAAGGTTATCCATGCTGATAAGAAGATTTTGTATTTTTTTCTCCAGTTGCGGCTCTGCCGGAACTTCGGCTGATACTGATTTAATGTTATCAGCCCTCCTTCCGTTAATATTTAACTCAAGCCGCCAGACTCCTTTTTCAAATACGAGGTAAGTGTCAAATTCAGCAAAGAAGAGTTTTGCTGCTTCAGCGTTTTTATAAAATGTCGTTTTATAGAAAACAAATTGCTTGACGGTGTCAGTTCTTTTTACTTGTGTGAGTGGGCTGCCCCAGGCATTACTAAGCGCCTTGTGAAGATTTGTTTCTTTTGTCCTGGCTTCTGCAAGTGTTTTAGATGGCTTGAAACTATATTTCACAAAGGGATAACCAACTGTTAACGGATCGGATACCTGGCCGGAGTCGGCTCCGGGCAGCAGGTTTTTTGCTTTATAAAAAGTATAAAAACTGCTGAGGTATCCGTCATAGGCCCCTTTGGTTTCCGGGAAACCCTTCTGCCCATCTGCGTAAATCTTCTTAAATGCGTCGTGAAACTTTTTTGTGTCAAATGAGTTTTGCGAGATGGCTGTTTTAAGAAGCATCAGAAAGGAAGCCAGCAGCAACAGTCTTTTCATGTTCAGCTCTTTTAGTTGTTTTTTAGCGGGCATATACCCCATTTGGACTTACTACGCTTGCCGGTCCGCCACTTATACCAACCGGAGGAATGATAATGCTGATAGCTTCACCGTTTACTTTCAGCGTTGCTTTTCTTGCATGTATTTCCACTCCTTGCTGATAGAAAGGTGGCATGGCTGCCGGTTTGCGGTCAATCAGGTAGGGTTCGCTGAAGTCACTCATTTCGACTTCAAACGTATAATCGCCGGTTACACATTTTGCATAAGCACTTGTTTCCTTAATCTGAATATCGAAACTGGCATCCAGCACCGGTGCATTTTCAAATGGGGTGCCTGCAAAAATATTGGGGCCAAAATAGGCTCCGACTGTAGCATCAGTTCCAATAAAACCGAACACCAGGGGCATGGCATTTACATCAGGTTGCCAGAAGAGCATTCCACTTGGGGCATTACCCACAGGGGTATTAACCATCCGGGCCAGATGAACAATAACATTGGGCATTTGTAAATCGGGAGAGGTAACAGCAACAAGATCAATACCGCCTTCCCAGCTCATCCATTTTGATACGTTTGTCATAATATTAAGTTTAAAAATTTATTAGTAAATATATGGTATCGTATTATGCATTTATATACCCGGAACAGGGTATATAATTGAAATGCCATTAAACTAATATTGCACTACTTAAACTTACGTATGAAAAAAATCTTTTTATCGGCAGCTATTTCCTTGTGTTCTTTATTCGCAGACGCACAATCAGCAATATTGAAAGGCCCGTCATTAAACAGAATGATGGACCTGATATTGCGTGACTCTGTTCACTACTTTAAAGGGGAGGAAAAGAAAGATGAGTATGGAGGAATCTATCATGTTTCTACATTGCCCCCAATGGGAACGTATCCACTTAATATCGTCGAATCACCAATGCAACCTTTTCCTTGGTCGTTTTTAATTAACATCCCCACGCCAAAGTCAACCACCTTTCCCCGTATAAAGGCAGAATTACGGTTGTTAATCAAAGCAAAATCTCTGAAATACAAAATGAAAGTGAAGGAGGATTATGAAACTGGCATTCTGGCCTTGGGAGACGGTGTCCTTATTATACAAATATTATACAACGAAGCCGGGAAGAGTGCAACCGTAAGTGTATTCAGGCAGGATAAATATTAATAGGGGTATTGCATAGAAATCATGGCAATATCTTGCATAGTTGTGAAACTATGTTTTTGCGAGTACTTGAATTATCACATACTCTTTACAAATAATTCCTGGTATTTTTTACTGCTGGACAGCACCCCCACCGGGTTAGGATTAAAGTAAGCATATTCGTCAGACCGTAATTCTTTTGCTGTAAGCTCTTTGCTGTTGGCTTTCACACTGCTTTTAAACAAACCTTTAGTATTGTAATAAAGCCGGCTCTCCATGGTTACTCCGCCTTTAACTTCCTGTATAAAGTAAAAAACAAGTTTGCCATTCAGGTAGAGGTATTCTTCCGAAGTGGTTAATGCGGCCGCTTTTCGCACCACATCAATTTTCTGAAGTACCAGTAATTTGCTTTTTACATTTTCTGGATGGTTGGGGTCTTCACTGTACCAGAAGTCAGTTGTTTCGGAATAGGTGCCCGTTGCTGGCCAGCTTTTACCATTTTTGTTTACGACCAGTTCGTTACAATACAGCGATCCTTCATAGCCCTGTTCTTTTGATTCGGTAATTTTTTTATTGATATCTTGGTAATGGGCTCTTATTTGCGTTTCCGTTTGAGCATTGGTGGCTAAGGCAGGCAGAAACAAAATGAGGAAAAGTAACGGTTTCATGGTTTAAGCTTTATACAAAGCTATTGACAAAAAAATTTATAGCCACTTTTTTTGATGAACAAGATTCGCCGCCTGTGCTTTATTATTTATGTGCAGTTTGCTGTAAATATTTTCTACATGCTTGCGTACGGTCCCGTGGCTTATATACAATTCATTGGCGATTTGCTGGTAGGATGACCCTTTTGCCAGCAGTTTCAGGATTTCCGTTTCCCTATCGCTCAGGTTATAATCATGCGGCTGCAATTCATTTTTGTTAGCAGTTTTGGTGCGCAGGAGTTCCAGCGTTTTTGCAGCAATGTGAGGACTCATAGGTGCTCCGCCCAGCAGCACATCTTCAATGGCTGTAATTATCCTGTGTGGTTTACTGTCTTTTAACAGGTAACCGGCTGCACCTGCTTTAATAGCTTCAAATACTTTGTCGTCTGTATCAAAAACTGTTAGTATCAGAATTTTTATGTCGGTTTCTTTGCTGATAGCTGCTGTGGCTTCAATACCGTTCATAACCGGCATTTCGATATCCATTAGTATTACCTGTGGCAGTTTTGCCAGTTTGGTCAATTGGTTTATTGCTTCTTCGCCGTTAGCTGCTGTAAATACTACTTCTATATTATCAGAAACTGACAGATTTTCCTTTAGTTGCTCAGACAGAACAGGGTTGTCGTCCACAATGCCTACAAGGATACTATTGTTCATACTACACTGGAATTTTAATGGTTATGGTTGTGCCTGTGTTTGGACCTGATATTATTTCTGCCTTACCCTGTATTTCCTTAATCCGGTTGGTAATGTTTTTTATGCCGTTACTGGAATAGGCTTTGTTTGTATCAAACCCCTTTCCGTTATCCTTAATGATAACAGTCGCTTTGTCGCTATCGCCAAGAAATAAATATGAAGATGCAGTAGCTCCGGAGTGTTTAATGATATTTTGTGTGCACTCTTGTATGCTGCGAAAGAGGTTCAGTGTTTGCTCAGGCGACAGGGGTTTTTCCAAACTGCCCTCGGCATCGCAATTGCATTCAATAGAAGTAACGGCAAAACTGCGTTGAAGGTAATCTCTTATTCTGTTTACAAAGCTTTCAAAAGAGTGAGATTGTTCCTGAACCGCCCAGATGGTTTCTCTCAGAATGTTCATGGTATCCCGGCTCTGGTCGCTTAGTTCCTGTATTTTCTTTAATGCATCATCAGCCTGGTTGTAACGCAGCTTTGTTTCTATATTATCACTTTGTGCAATAATGGTTACCAGGCTGCTGCCCAGGTTGTCGTGCAATTCACGGCTGATTCGTTCCCTTTCATTAATCAGCTGTTGTTCTAATTTTCTTTCTTGTTCTTTCTGCCGTTGTTTATTTTTTTGATACGCTGTGGCAATTATATGTGCAAGAAATCCTGAGGCCAGGATGATGAGTAAAATAAACCAGCCAGTTTGCAGAAAGGGTTTTTTTACCCTGAAGGTGCATAAAAGGATTTCTTCGCTTTCTATTCCGTCTTCGTTAATAGCCTTGGCCACAAGTTGATAACGGCCGCTTCTTAGTTTGCTGAAATGGATACTTAACGAATCTCTTAACTCATAAAATGTTTCATCCTGGCCTTTCAGCTTGTAGAAAATTGAACTTTTCCCAAACGGGTTGGCAAAGTATGGGTTAAATTCAAAAACAAGCTGTGAATAGTTGAGCGGAATTTCAAATGACCGGTTTGTTATTTCTTCACCATTTTTAATTATCTTTTTTAAAAGTGGTTTTGGCACCATTGGCTCCCAACCAATGGCATTCAATTGTGTGATACAAATGTTTTTTTGTGTGCCGGTAACAAGGGTGTTATACTCAGGGTTGAAGAGTGCATGCTGTATAAAATCATTTGCCCCGTCTTTCACCGGCAAGGAGATATTGGTAATCACTTTTTTGCCGGTGAATTTTCCCAGGTATTTATCGGTCAGTATCCAGAAATTGTTTGATGAATCGTGAAACGAGAATACACACCGGTTTCCGAGAAGTCCGTCTGCCGGGCCGATAGTTTTAACAACTTTCCCATTACTATAAGCTGCCACTCCTTTTTGGGTACTTATCCAGAAAGTGTCTTTGTTTTCATGCACATGATAGACAGCATTTGAAGGTAGTCCGTTCTTTTCAGATAAGTTTACTTTGGCACCATTATTAAATGTAAACTGCAGACCATCTTCATAATTGTAGCTCGCAAATCCGTTGGAAAAAGCTTGAATTTTTTCACTCACAAATGGTGTGGCTGTATCTCTTATCAGTGAACTTCCTTTTAGTTCAACAACATTAATGCCATAAGAACCTGCCAATAAACGACCGTTTACTTTTATTACATTACAGATGCCTGCACCTATAGGGACAGACTTGATTTGCTGTAAGGTATTGTCTGCTTCTCTGTTAACAGATAAACCTCTTAATGATGATATGAAAATAGTATTGTCAATTACGTCAATACTTTGTATCTGTTTGTCGGCAGTTGGGTACAAAGTGATATCTTTTTGACGCAATCCAAACCGAAGCACTTTGTTTTCTAATACTGCTAGCAGGTAATCTTTTTTTTGTGCCAGCCCTTTCACTGCCATTCCGCCTGTATTTAACAGTGCGTTTCCTTCCGGCAGCTTATAACTGAGGCCACCGCCCAAAGTACTTACCAGAAGGCGGCCGTTTTTAAGCACATGAACATCGGTTACCATGTTACTGGCCAACCCGTCTTTATCAGTATAGTGTTTTATAGTGCCCTTATCGCCTATTAAATACAGGCCATCTTTCTCGTTCCAGGCAACAGTTTGGTTTTGATAACGCAGAGTGTTAAGGTATTGGTTAGATGTGTCAAACAGTACAACCTTTCGCACTTCTTTACTGTTTTCATAAAAGGTTAGTGTAGTGGCATCGGCATATATGTTGTCTTCAACCGGAGAGTTGATTGCCCTGTCACAGGCTGTAACGGAAATGGTGTCTGCATCCCATCCCGGATTCACAGTAAATTTATCGGCTTTGGCGGGTTTGTGCCTTTGTGGTAAAAGGAGCAGTAATTTTCTTTTACTGAAGTCGGCGCAGGCATAATACTTTGTCGCCTTTTCATTGAATGAAAATGCGGGATTAACCGTTGCCGGGTTATCCGGACTTATCCATCCGGCTTTAATAAAAGTTGCGTTTGTGTTGTCCCGTTGGTACAGGAACAAGTTTCCCTTGTCGTCCGTTTGGAAATAATGGGTCAAATAGTTGCTGGTAACAAAAGTGCAATTATTCCTGATTGTGTTGTAGTAGTATAGCCCTTTTGCACTGATGCCTAACCACAGTCCGTTTTCCCCTGCAGGTTTTATCATGCCAATATAATTGCCGGGCAAACCATTATCGGTATTAAATAGCTGCCAGCGAAAGCCATCATACCTGGCCAGCCCTTTATCTGTGCCGATCCATAAAAGCCCATTAACATCTTCCATAGCATCAAACACATAATTGCTGGGCAGCCCATCCCTTGTAGTAATGGACTGAAACAGCGATACCTGCTGTGCATTTGTATGTGAACACAAGGTATAAGCCATGGCGATATATAAAACAATACCCTTCAGCACTGATATTACAAAGTTTGGGTTAAAGATAGTTTGAAAAATACGCAGTTCGTCGTATTCGGGATGGTAATAGGTTTAGCAGATTTGTTATATAAAGCATCTCATCATGAATAAAATAACGTTTCTGGCAATGTGCGTTTTTTCAATTAGCGCAAAAGGCCAAAGAATTGAAATTACAGGCCCTGCCGGAAGCGGAGATTTTGGACTTTCTACGGTCGTATTAACAAATGGCAACTATGTACTTGCGGATCCTTTTTATGATGAGGCTGGTATTGCAGACAGAGGTGCTGTCTATCTCTATAATGGGCAAACTCATCAGTTAATAAGTGTTTTAAAAGGAGGTACAGCATCCGACAAAGTGGGGTATGATATTGAAGCTTTATCTAACGGAAACTTTGTAGTTATCAGTCCCGATTGGGATAATGGTAGTGTTGTGGACGTGGGTGCCGTAACCTGGTGCAATGGTGTTACTGGGTTAAATGGTTTTGTAAGTAGCACTAACAGTCTTATAGGGAGCAGCGCAGGCGATAAAGTTGGATTTGGGACTAATAACCCGCCTGATTTTGAAAATGTAGTAGGCCTGCCTAATGGTAATTATGTTGTAATTAGCTCAATATGGAATAATGGTGCAAGTACTTCCGCTGGTGCTGTAACCTTTTGTAATGGAAGCAGTGGTTTAACGGGTACGGTGTCTTCTGCAAATAGTTTAGTGGGCTCATACTCAAATGACCAGGTTGGAAACAGAGGCATTAAGGTATTGGCAAACGGTAATTATGTAATAAGCAGTACACAATGGAGTGGTGGAGGTGCGGTTTCAATAGGCGCAGCTACATGGGCTAGCGGCTTAGTAGGGGTAAATGATATACTTAGCAGTACTAATAGCTTAACCGGGGCAGTAGCGAATGATGCTTTTGGTCTGGTAGTACCGCTCAGTAATGGCAACTATGTGGCATACTCCAGGTTTTGCAGTATTGCTGGTTCTGTTAATGGAGGAGCAGTAGCATGGGGAAATGGGTCAACAGGTATAAGCGGAACAATATCTTCTGCAAATTGTTTATATGGCCCAACTAATTACGATGGTCTCAACATTTCAGTGTTTCCACTTACTAACGGAAATTATGTAGTGACTACAAATAGCTGGGATAATGGGACATTAATAAATGCTGGTGCAGTTACCTGGGCTGATGGATTAACAGGTATTACGGGTGCCATAACAACCACCAATAGTTTTGTAGGAACAAAAACAGATGATGCGGTTGGTAGTAGTGGTATTGTAGCACTACCAGATGGGAATTATTTAATTTGTTCTGATTTATGGGACAATGCTGCTATTGCCAATGTTGGAGCAGTAACCTGGGCTGATGGTACTGCTTCGCTTACAGGAAGTATTTCTTCTGCTAATAGTATTATCGGCACATTAGCAGGAGATAGGGTTGGTGAAAATAAAGCAACAGTACTGACTAATGGTAATTATGTAATTAAATCCCAGCGATGGAACGGAAACAGAGGAGCCGTAACCTGGTGTGATAAAAATGTCCCGCCCACCGGAACTGTATCTTCTGCTAATAGCCTGACGGGAGTAAACGCCAATGATTTTGCAGGGAACTCTGTGGTGGCTCTCTCCAACGGTAATTATGTTGTGGCTTGCAGAAACTGGGATAATGGTGCAATATTGAATGTGGGTGCTGTTACCTGGTGCGATGGTGCCACCGCAACAAGCGGCCAGATTAATACTTCAAATAGTATAACCGGAGCTATTACTAATGATAATGCAGGCAGCCTTGTTGTGCCTTTGAGCAACGGGCACTATGTAATAGCAAGCTCACAAGCAGATATAAATAGCGTAACCGATGCAGGAGCCGTAACCTGGTGCAATGGTTTTTCTGCTACAACAGGGACTGTATCTGCAGCAAATAGTTTTATTGGTACTACAGCAAGTGATGGGGTAGGTGCGTCTATTTTCCCAATACCGGGAGGAAATTATTTAATTATTTCTACATTATGGGATGGCATAAATTCCTTTGGGGCGTTTACTGCCAATCTAAGTGCTATTACAATGTGTGCCGGAAATGGTATTACAACCGGTACTGTAACTCCATGTAATAGTGTTAAGGGTAATTCATCTTATCCCTTATCTACAGGAAGAATTGTTATCGCTTTTAATAATATCTATCAGTACCCTATAATCAGCGATATTTATGATAATAAGACCACTATTTTCTATAGCACAGAACCTTCGTTAAGCAACCATCAGGAACAGGCAACAAAAAATGTAACAGCCGGTTCATCCGTAAGTTTTATTAATAACAGTTGCAGAATAAGCTCAACTCTTGTATCAAGCGGATCTTCGCCGGCCTCGGGTTCTATTACTTCATATACGTGGATTGAACCGGCTGTGCCGGAGTATTCTAGCAAGCCATTTGTGGCAAGACATTATCAAATTCAGTTCAACTCGGGCAGTCCTGCTACAGCCACTGGCCGACTTACTTTTTATTTTACACAAAAGGAATTTGATGATTTTAATAACCATCCCGGTAGTATCCTGGATTTACCTACCGGGCCCACAGATATTAGTGGTAAAGCTAATCTGCGGGTTGGCAAATATAGCGGCTTAAGTAATAACGGAACTGGCTTGCCTGGCTCTTATAATAGTACTGCCATAGTAATTAATCCGGATGATAACGACATCATATGGAACAGCACACTTAACAGGTGGGAAATTAGTTTTAATGTTACAGGTTTTAGTGGTTTTATTGTACAAACCTATGAGTTTGTATTGCCTCTTCAGTTCCAGTCATTTACCGCGGAAAAGTGTAATAATAATCAAGTGTGCCTGAACTGGAAAACTGCCGATGAGCAAAACGTTTCCCACTTTGAAATAGAAAGAAGTACTGATGGAAGAAATTTCATCAGCCTTAAAATTGAATCAGCCAAAAACCAGCCATTAAACCTCTATTCAGCTACAGATGATATTGGCACTTTGCAAAGCGCCGATATCATCTTTTACAGAATTAAACAGGTAGATGCAGATGGCAAAGCCGCTTATAGTGCAACAGCTATGGTAAGGCAAAAAAACATAGATGTGGATGTATTTCCAACGGTTTTCTTAAACTCATTTACGCTGCAAAGTAACTTGGCTGGTAATATGCAGCTACAGATTTACAGTACCGACGGAAGGTTATTGCATCAGCAGGCTGTTCAACAAGGTATTAATATCATAAACCCAAAAAGCAATTATAAAGGAGTACTTATTTACAAATTGATTAAAAACGAAGAACTACTGGCTACCGGTAAATTAATTCGTCAATAAATAATCATACCTGCGGATTGCATACTAAATGACGGACAGTAAGGTCATAAAAAATCATACTAAAGATTACGACTTATTCACTTGAATTTAAAATACTCAACAACACTTAAACACTATTTTATGCTTTTGAAGTCTTATTTAATTACAGTATTAATGGCAGCCTGTTTGGTGGTAAAAGGGCAAATGGATTATTTTGATGGTTCAAAAAGTACATTGGTATTAAAGCCTTCGTTGAATAGCAGTACTATTCAAATTAAAGCCCCCGGTGTGGATGGACAATCTCCTACCCAACGCATAGGCTATGGATTAGGACTAGAGTATTGGCAAAAATTGAATAAATCTTTTTTTCTATCCGGGGGGCTTCATTTTAATTCATTTGGATATAAAAACGCAAGAACAAGCTATCTCAACACTCCTTTTTTACTCAACTACAACACAAAAAATGATAAATTCACTTTTGGAGGTGGTGTCTATGCTGGTATGGCTATTTCAGGTAAGTATAAGTCGTTAACAACAGGTTGGGAAAAATTGAAATTAGGTGAAAGCTCCACCGATAATCGTAGCCGTATAGATTTTGGTGTTGCCCTGAATGCAAGATTTGATTTCTGGCTACTTAGCTTCCTGAACTTTAACTATTACCTGGGGATCAAAGATTTAACGCCAAAAGAAAGACAATCATCAACAGAGCCAACAAGAAAAATGGCGGCATTATCAGTTTCTTTTGCGCTTCCAGTTTCAGAGTTAATGAAATAGAAGTTCATCCTTATGTTGGAATAACCATATTTTTTGTAAATGAAAATCAACCATAGCTATGTTGTCGATACTTATTTTACTAAAAGAGTAATTTTTGGCTTTAAGAATAATCGGCATTTAATATGCTTACACTCCTAACTAACAAAATATGGAATTTGATAATGTTAAAGGGAAGAGGTATTTCAAAAAAGCAACTGATGCAACATAATGTAGTAACGTTTTATAGTTCACCTGCTAATAATACTTTAAGGATTCTTACTATATTTAATAATGAATAATATAAAATTACCACTTTTAATTGCCGGTGTTGTCATTAACACTTTTTTATATGGCCAATTTATAACTCCCCAAAAATTGGATAGTATTCTTAATGCTATACAAAACAATAAACTTGAAAGCTATAAGGATAAAACAGTAGCTGCTTCAGCAAAGCAGGTTACCACTACACTACCCCAAACAGGCCCGCTAAATCTTTTTCCTGTTTTGTATGAAACGGACGGGAAAGGGCTATACGTAACCTACATTACCCTTGCGGCCGATGCTAGTTCATTGCAAGCAGCGGATAAAAACCTCCAAACTATTTATGGGCAACTTAGTAGTGTAATTATTAAAGGGAGAAAAAATTCGCTAACTAAGTTAAAAGACACAACAGTGGTAGAGTTTGCAAGGTCTCCTGCCGATAAGCATTACATGCAATGGTTTTTATACCCTCATATAAAAAGCACAACAGAAAGTTATGTATTGCTGGCCATTAAAAGCATGTCTTATGATTTGATTGATAAACAACAAGAAAAGCAAATACAAGCCAATATTAAGAAAGACCCAAAAGCCTATGCCGATTTATTAAAAATTGTAGCTGCTGGTAGGCAGGGCTTTGAAAACAACCGATTTTACCCTTTTAAAACCTGGCTTGGCAATTTTGAGTTTAAAACCGACCTGCCCATAATGGATTTTGAAGAAGCAAGCATTTATACAAAAAGCGAGTTCAACAAATCATTTGCTTATCCTTATTATAATGCAAGTTCTGGCAAGAATAAACAAGCACTTTTTGAAGAATACATCAATCTAATAGAAACTGGTCTTCCCGTTATTAATAAAGAACCTGTTACTAGTGGTGCACAGGGTTTTAAATATTTATTAAAAGAGGATGGTATCAGCATTATTGTTGAGCTTTATGCCAATACGGTAAATCTGCTTATTGCAAATACTAATAAAGAAGTGAAGATTGAAGACCCAAAATCGCAAATTGGATTAACAGAAAATGGGGCAGCCTTCAATAAGCTTGCTGTTAAAATGGCAGAAGAGTTAAAAAAGTTAATATTTAAAGGCATAACAATTAATAAAGGGTTTAATGAATACCAATCTGGGTTAAAAACACCATTTGGAAATTTTGAAGTAAGTAACAGGTTTGATATCCCTTACTGCGATTCGGTATTTTTAATTGCCAAAAAAAATAACAATAACCAATTTTTAGCTTTACTTTTTTCCGATGCGTCTGAGGCTTTATTAAAAAAAGCAACAAATTCAGCGGCTGAATTATTAAAGACAGAAGGCCTGAATATTACATTAAAAACGGAGCAGCTGAATAAAAAAGAAGGCTTAGTTATATATTATAAAGAAAATAGTGTTTTACAATTAATCCCCTCACAAAGACAGTTTTCAATTTACGAAAAGCCATTATATACCTCGGGTAAAAATCCAACTAAGCCGGTTGAAGTTGCTAAACAAACCTCAACTCCTGGAAATACGGTTGTTCTCCCTACTCACTCATTTTCCAAACTACAAGTGGGAAGTATTAAGAATGTCCTACTGAAAATTACTAAAAGTGCAAGTCAGGATTTTACATCCGTTATTAAAAAAATAACATACAATTCGGACGAAAGAAAAGAATACGAAACAAAAATTTGCTTATTCACCGATGTAACTAACAAAACCTACCCAACCATTAATGCTACTATAACGGAAGCCCGGGATTTTATGGGCAAAAAGGAAATCTACTTTACCGAAAGGTTTGCTTACAAGTATGAAGAAATGAAGGCTCTGTTAGAAGAAATATTAGATAAACAAATATGGCAAATAGTGCCTCAAAAAAGATTAGGTATTGAAAAAACAACTGTGTATAAATCAAAAGATTGTATTATTGAACTAGTTGGAACTTCAATTGATTGCTACATGCGGGTTGGCAAATTTTACTATTATTATGAATAAGCAATTAAGCTATGATTTCCTAGCATGCATTTTATCACAAAAAATACCCAATAAACTGTATGGGATTTAAGATTTTATTCCTCAACTTGCCTTTGGGACACTACTACAAATGGACAGAATGCGCATTCCGTCGTACTGCGATATAAGTTTATATAAATAGTATTGTAATATCATTTAACTGCCACCACATGCAACCATTAATTCTATCCAGCCTTGTAGTTTTTCTTTCCCTAACAGCTAACTCTCAGCCCTGTGCTGTATTGGATAAATGGGGTGAGGTAAGGCCAGTATATAGCTCCATTACCAATAAGCCGGATACCAATTATTTCCTTGTATGGGACCAAAGTGGCAACTATGGACTTGTTTCATCAAAAAATGAAATGGTCATTCCAGTCAAATACGATGACGGTATAATGATAACCGGCACCAAAGCAATTGTTACAAACAGAAATAAAAAACTGGTTGAACTTTGGGATATAGCAACAAAGACAAAAATAAAACTTCCCGGCATAGATGCTGACGATGTAGTGGGAGATAATGGACTAATAGCTGTAGAGGCCGCCAATAACAAGTGGGGTTACAGCGATAGTAAAGGTAAATTGGTGCTACCTGCAAAATATAGCTATGCTCAAAAATTTGTAGATAAAAAGGCCGTAGTTATGATTGGCGAAAAGTATGGTGTTATCAACGAAAAAGGAACTATCGTTATCCCTTGTAAATATGATGAACTGACAGCAATAGGCAAAAGCCTGTTATTGGCAAGAATGGAAAACATTAAAAAAGGTGAAACTCTTTTTGGGTTAATTGATAATACATCAAAAGAAATACACCCTATTAACTGCACAGATTATAAACTCAGAGATGGGGTTTTGGAATTAAGAAAGCCAAACGAGAAAAGCATTTTATATAATTATAACGGAAAACAAATCGCCGATGATGTGATAATACCTACTGATGGTGAAAAAAGATTGTATGTGGAAGACGGCAGGATTGCGGCAATCAGTGCAGACAAGAAATGGTTTGTAGTAGATACCAACGGTAACAAATACCTGGAAGGCAATTATTATTTCCTATACAATCCAGTGGATAGAATAACGAAACAGGTTACTAAAACATATCTTTTTGCCGAAAGCCCAAATGAAGATGCCCTTTATGGCGTAGTAAAATTAGACGGTACTGTAATCCTTCCTGCTATTTATAAAGATGTAATTGCTATTACAGAAAATAGGGTACTGGCTAAAATGCCGGGTGATAATAAAAAATACGCTATTTACAATGAAGCAGGAAAAGTAGTAGCAGCCGATGTTTGTGATAAACCCTATGATTTTTCCCGCCATTTTCTAATAGCTAAAAATGATGGTAAGGTAGGTGTATTTAATGCAATTACTGGAGAAACAGTGGTGCCATTTAAATACGATGGATTAAACAATACTAATGATTGCTACATTAGTTTATCTATCGGAGGTATAGATGAAGTACTTGGCCCTGATTTTAAAAAAGTAAAAAATAATTAGGAGGATGAAACCAAGCTTCTTGTTATTGTTTTTAGCATGTAATATATTTTGTTTTGCACAAAGTGGAGATGCAATAATTCCGCTTTACAGTAATTGCAATAAAGCATCATTTAAACTTGAGGTTGTTGGGAAAAAATTATCAGCGAAAGAAAAGGCAAAGGGGAAGTCTGAAAAAATAAAGCTGTACTGCAAGGATAGCCTGGTTTTTGATGGCGAGGCTTTAAGCTATCAGAATTATACAGTTGGTCTGGCTAATGGTTGCGCTAGCCTCTATGGTATTGAAACCCGCAAGGGGCAGATGGTCTACTTTTCAGAAAACGGAAAACTGCCTTTGCCCGAAGATTTAATTTTTAAAACATATTTTGGAAATGTATGGTTTAATTATGTGAACTTATTGTGGTTAAGTAAGCATTACGCCGAAACTAAAACCGATAGTTTGATTTTATACAATCTAAGCTGCAAACCTGTTAGTGAGTTTTTTGCTAATGCCTATAATTCTGGAACAGATAAACTTATTGTTGAAAAAAATGGGCTAAAAAGTATTTACATGGCCGGCAAAGATGAGGCTATAGTTTATAATACCAACTTCCTTGAAGTGATTAATCCAAAGGATTGGATAGCCTACAATGAAAAAAGGAATGCTTGGGCGGTAAAATATGCCGATGGCCGAATTAACATATTTGATAACAAAGGAGAAAAAATAAACCATTATCCAGCCGTAAAACTAAATATAAATGCCCCATGGACGGAAAGCCGTTTAATTTACTACTCCGACGGGGAGCTATTGGGGTTTGAAAGTCTAGTCGATTCCAAGATATATGTACAACCTCAATTTGACGCGGTATTTGGCAAGCCCGGTTGTAATGCGGTGGCTGTAAAAAAAACAGGGCAGAAGAATTTTGCTTTTATTAATAATAGGGGAAAAATCATAACGGATTTTTTGTATCAGTTTGATTTGGAAGACGGGGGATACAGCAGGGTTATTTGTAAAAAAGACGGCAAAACAGGTGTAATTGAAGATGATGGAACAATACGAATTCCATTCGAGTACTTTTATATAAAAAGAATTTGGGGATGGAGCGACCCCGCAAAAACCTTTCGATCGGCACCTGCTTTTGCTGTTAAAAAAAATCCAAGCGATAAGTATGCTGTTATAACAGAATATGGAAAATTAACATCTGCTTTTATTTATGATGAAATTAAACTAGATGAATACTCTGAAAATTTGCTGGCTTTTAGAAACGGGAGCAAAGATCTATACAGGTTCAACGGCGAAAAAATATATAATACGGCTTTAGAAAATGGAAATGCCGCAGATCGGTTAATTATTAATTTTAATAAAGAGCTAAACCAATACGAAGAAGACGAAAGAGCCTTTTTTCAAAAATGGAATGAAATTGTGGAGAAAAAATTTTCAACGGATGGAGGTATTCAAAAAGAACTAAAGAAATTAATTGATGATAAAGTGCCAGACTTGCTGCAACAGTTAAGTAATTTGAAAGCAAAGCTTGTATATAATAAAAATAATTACAAAGAGAGCCTTTCGCCAAAACAAATGACATCACTGCAAAGGAGTATAGAAGATTCGGATATGCGCATCAATAAACTGGAGAACTTAAAACCAGATGTTAATAAATCATTTGAAATTAAAACTAAAGAGTAGTATGTGGCAACTGATTATTTACAGCCAGTTTTTAGCCAAGAACATGCACTCCAATAGGTTAATCTTTAATTGAATATTAGAGTTTTGAAAATGAAAAAAAATATTATATCGCTGTTATTCGTCTTTATTTCTTTTGGTGTACATGCACAATATGGAAGCATTGCTGTTTTTGAAAAAGGAGCAGATGATAAGATAAAAATTGTAAGGATATTCCCTGCTAAATCTACTATTAATGATTTATACAAGCAAGACGGGGCAGATGATAGAATACGTCAAAGTGTAAATAACTATATGCACCTTGATGGGAAAATAGTTTACACGGCTTTTTTTATTCCATTTACTGATTATTTAGGTACGAGGGAATTTGTTTTAAAAGAGTATGTCTCCAAAAAAGATGCTAAAACAGTCAGGTTTATTAAAGAGAATGAAGAAATTTTATTAAATGAAAAGGGAGAAGTTATTTCCAGCAGGGAAATACCTAAACCATTAGGTACTATTATCTCATATTTTCACAATGGTACCGAAATTTATCAATGGGCTGCCTGTGAAGTATGGGGCAAATCGCTTACAAAATCGCCAGGTGATTTGGCTAAGGAATGTCAGCCTACTGGTGCCCGTGGCGGCACACTTGTATACGAATGGAAGCCCGGACTTGACTGGTATGCTGCTGAAAAAGCAGCAAGGCAACATGCTTCTAAATTTGCTTTGCCCGGACATTATAGTTGGCTAACGCTGGATGACTATGGTAGAGATCAGCTTTCAAAAAAGCAAACAGGATACACTGTAAAGGAAAAGGAGTTAATAGACCAAGGGAAACAACCCGATGGAGAAAAAATAGATTTCTCTAAAGAAGATTATGTAGATAATCTGCCACCCGCCACTATAAACAAGTTTAAGTCCTATATAAAGGAAGAAGAGAGCAGGTTAAGGTCGCAGGGCTGGGAACGCTTTGGATCGAGATATGATTATGCAGAACATTTGGTTAATCAGATGATATATGAACCGAGGCAGGATAGAGGTGTTTCAGTTATAGTGGTTACAGAAGATACCAGTGCAATGGCTCGCATTACACAAAACTATGTGGATCTGGCGTCTCAAAAAATTGGGCAAAAGAACTATGCAGTTTATTATGACCTGCACTCTCAGATGGAAAACAGAGGACTAAAATTATTTGTTGAAAATCTTTCAAAATCTAAGATTCCAGTCGGGTTAATTTTTTATAAAAGAAAACCAACATTTGATGGCGACCTTTTAAGTTTGCTATTTGATGCCAAAAAAGGTTTTAGCTTTTTCAAAGCTGGTTTATTAAAGGTTGAAAATGGAAAGCAAATATTTGCAGGTACTAAAACACTGGGGCATCTACATGCTGAACTATCCATAAATACATCTCTAAATCTGTGGGAATATATTGTATACACAGATAAAGAAGACAAAGACGCAGAATATTACAGAAAGCGTATGGAGATTTTTTTTGAGGCTCAAGAAAAGCAAGGCCGGTATATTGTAAGGAAGCGGAACTTAGCTGACAAAAATGTGCTATATACCGAAGTGTTTGACAAAAACGGAAATCTGGTTTTTACTTCTGAGGAACAAACCATAGGTTCCAAAAAAAATAAATGGACCTTTTTTGAGCAGAAATAGAAATAATAAAAGCAATATAATTTTAAGAAACTATAATATAAATAAAGTCTTAAATGCGAGTCATTCTACAATTCATAATATTTATTCTAGCCTGTTTTATTTCAAAAAGCAATGCGCAGGAGGCAGGACTACCCACAGCATCTGAAAAAGCTTCTGTCAAAAAGAACTTTCCTATAATTTTTCAAAACATTGCCACAAACTTTGAAAAATTAAAAAAGGGTAAAGCAACAGATTATTTTGGACAGCAATTATTCGAATCATCAACAATGCTTTTGCCGGAGAACATTGGGCCATTGCCCCAAAGAATTTATTATATCACAGAGAAAGACGGAAAACGAGTAAATACTTATAATGAAGAGCTTCCTTTTTCTGCAGAAGTTTGTATAGAATTGTTGAGTCCTCTGCTTAAGCAAAATGGTTTAATTGAAGTGGTGCCTGTGAGGGCTGATAGTAATATGGTGACCAAAAGTTTTAAAGGGAAAAACGGTGTTGTAATATTTTCTGTAAATCCCTTTACACAGGGAACGATTATTACTATTGGAAAACCTTATTATTATTATGAAAACGAATCAAAGTCAATAGCAAGTAAAAGCACACTACCGGCAACTAACAATAGCAGCAATAAAGCAAAAAATAACACCGAAGCCAATAAAAAGGCAGAAGAAAGAATAGTAAAAGCACTTACTCAATTATATAAATCAGCTACAAATACATCAGGTTCTTTTAGAGAACTTAAAACCGGCCAGCCGGAGAATGTAAATGAAGTAAATATTTTTAATATAAAAGGCCAGTTACAGTTAGATAGTATACAGTCGGCTTTTTTACTTGAAACAAATATATCAAATAACATAAACGGCGTTTCAATAGATATATCAGGGGGCACTACAGCGAATTACATTATAGCCCTGAATAAAATGGCAAAATCTGCTGAAACGGCAGGAGAGGTATATACCGAAAAGAAAACAGGCGTTACCCGCTATTCTTTGCTTTCTAAATCGCAGAAACAGGAAATAATATACTTACTGGATTTTGATTATCCGGAATATAACGACAGGCTTATTTGTGCTGCGATTTATACATTTTCAGAACCTGCGGTAACAGGGAATAACAAGACTGTTACGAATGAAGAGTATAAGAATTACACTGCGCTGCCTCCTGCAAACCCACTTTTACTTGAAACAGAAATTCAACTTGGATTAGCAAGAATTATTACTAAGCAGGCAAATTTGGAAGGTTCTTTTGATTCTATGCGTATCGGCACACCGAAAAAATTGGAAAATGAAGAAGTCTATGATATCGTTGACCAGCTTAGTTTGCCAAACATTGCGGAAGCTCAATTATTTGTTGCTAAAAATGAGAAGGGAACCAGGGGAGTTGTTATTAATATAGACCCGGCTATCACCAGCTACTATATAAGTGCTGCAAAAGGCATGACAAAGGATCCGGTAATAAATAAAGAAATAGCTACTGTTACTACAGAGAAAAGCAACAACGGAGGGACAAAATATATTTATAAATCACTGATAAACGACTATAAGCTATTCCTTATTATTGATTATCCGGATTCGAAAAAGAAAGACGATCTTTTATTTTTCTCAGTTTACTAATACTTTATTGATCGTAAATTCTTATTAGAATAGTGAGAATTTATTGTGTGAGCAATAAGAGATAAATTATTAAAGAAATCTTAGGTCTGACTAATGGTTTATAGAAGCTATAGGTTAAAGCAGGCGATAAAAATCTTTTTTTTACTTCTGTTTCCAGTTTTAGCAAGCATTGACAGCTTTGCACAAAAGCATTGCAATAACACATCAGGAAATGTGCAAAGGGCAGATAGCTCTTTTTGGGGAAAACCAGGGCCGATCTGTAAATAATTAAGTGAGTTTATGTCAGAAGAGGCTTTTAAATCTGTTCTTTATGCTGTTTGCCGGAAGTATTTTAATAAATGGTATGAAGATGGTTCACATCGTACAGCAATGGTGAATGAAATATTTAGGACTTTAGGACCTTTCAAAAGCCAAACAAATTGCATCCACATTGCGAATATTAAGTTACTTACAAGGAAAGTAAATTTCAGCATGCAAAAATATTACTATCTCACTCTGCTTCTGTTCATGTGCCTTTTATCAGGCCATGCCCAAACTATTGTCCTAAGCCCGGAAGATAAAAACATATTTCTTAAAAACTTTCAAACCGTATTACAACACTTACCCACAAAGTTTGCCAAAATAAAAACCGGTGGTGAAGATGTGGATGCAGGCAACCGCATAAGCTGGTATAAATCAAGCCTTCAGCTTTTTCCTGGTTACTCCGGCAAAGATGCAAACCGGATAATGTTTGGCACTTATTCTGGCAAGCCAGTTATCTGTTTTTCAGAAAGTATAAATGTAGATGTAAATACACTTGTAGGAATTTTAATGCCGGTACTGAAAGCAAAGGGTATGATAGAGGTAAACTCTCTTTATGCCTCTATGCCGGAAGAAGGCCGCAGTTTTAGAAGTAAAGATGCCGTATTGCAAATCACCTATTATGAGCCTCAGAAAAGGGCGGACATACTAATTGGTAAAATGCCGGCTTATTACGAAGCAGGTATAAAGCCTGTAACACTAAAGAAGACTCCGGCAGATACAAAAGAAAAAACAACATCAGCAGCTGCAAGTAATAAGAAAAGCAATAATAATAACGGGCCATTTATTACAAAGGAGGCATTTGAAGAACTGATGGAAACAATTTGTGAAAATAGGATGCACCAAAAATTAAAAGGAAATTTGAAACCTGAAATCAATAAGTGGTATGAAACCACCAGTACTTTTAATGGTGTTGCGAAAGATATGCCGGTATATTACCTGCAGGCAAACATGCTCAGGTTCACCGTTAAGACTGGCTTGTCAAATAATACCAGGGATCTGGATAAGGCGGCTGCCTATATAAACGGCCTGTTTGAAAAAGCTGATGCTTGTTGGGAAGCTTATCGGAATTTCAGGCTTGAAAAGGACGAAGAAAAACAACACTATGCAGATGTATATGCCTGGGATGATGGGGGTATGTTTGTTTATGTAGAAAAAGAAAACGGAATAGTGCAGTTAAGAATTGCCAAAATAAATTATTCTGAAGAACAAAAAAATAAAACTAAGAACCCGGCACTTCCGGTGAAAGGCTGTGACGACATGGAAACTATACTGAAGGAGTGTGTTACCGGATTTAAGAATGTAAAAGGGGCTTTTCTAAGAAAATCTACTCCCAATGAATATTTTTCCACTACACTTCCTGCTCTTGGTCTTAAGGATAAATATGTGGTGGAATCTGTGAGTATTGATTTTGTTGGCGATGAGATGAAGCGAAAAAAATTTGTTTACTACAATGCTGAAGAAAACTTTACCAGTAGTGGCGATGCCTTAAGAGTTTACGATAAAATGAAAACGGCATTACGAAATTGTTATTCGGGTGTTGCGAATATTTCAGATGAAACAAATCAAAAGATATTTGAATTGTTTTTTGATTACAATGGGCAAAAAATAAGGGCTGCAATTATTTATATTAATTTTTTAAGCAGCAGCGTAAGTGTCAGTTTCAGGGTGCTGGATGACTAACGAATAGAATAAAGTAAGAGGGGTTTAAAATTTTATTGCAACTGGTTGCAGGGTTTTATTTTATATCAAAATCCACAACCACTTTCTCTGTAACCGGATGGCTCTGACAGGTAAGTATATAACCTCTCTCCACCTCGTCATCCTCAAGACCCCAATGCACATCCATTTTTACTTTCCCTTCCAGCAGTTTGGCCTTGCAGGTACAGCACATACCGCCCTTGCAGGCGTAAGGTAGATCTGCGCCCTGTTTTAATGCTGCATCAAGAATGGTTGTTGAATCGCCTGCAGCGATATCGAAACTGAAACTTCTTCCATCAACCGTTACAGTGATGTTACTACCGGGTGAAGAAAACTCTTCTTTCGAAAGGGGCGTTGTGTCATTGCTTTCTTGGGAACTGAATAATTCAAAATGAATTTTCTTTTTATCAATACCAGCCGACTCCATAAAATCTTTCGTAGTAAATATCATTTGCTTAGGCCCGCAAAGAAAAAACTCGTCTGCCGAAGCAAAACTTACAAGAGAAGATAGTTCGTTTAGCTTTTCTTTAGTTATCCTTCCGTGGTTTAGTTCTGCCTCCGTTTTCTCCCTGCTAAAAACATGTATTAAGCAAAAACGCTCCAGGTATTTGTTTTTGATTGCCTCCAGCTCTTCAAAGAACATTACAGAATTTCTGTTTTTATTGCCAAACACAAGAGTAACAAAACTTTGCGGTTCTGTTTTCAGTATGGTTTTTACAAGCGATAAAACAGGAGTGATGCCACTGCCAGCAACAATGGCCACATAGTTTCTTTTTTTCTCGGGGTGAAGAGTAACCATGAAATTTCCAGCAGGGGGCATTACTTCCAGCACATCACCTTCCTTCAATGTCTCATTTGCATAAACTGAAAACAATCCGCCTTCAACTTTTTTAATGGCTACTTTCCAGGTATTTTCAAATGGTGCTGTGCAGAGAGAATAAGAGCGGCGCACTTCTTTGCCGTTGATAATGGCTTTAATTGCCAGATTCTGCCCGGCTTTGAAGGCAAACTCCTCTTTCAGGCTTTCGGGAATATCAAAAACAACAGAAACGCAATCCGGTGTTTCTATCCGCACTTCTTTAACTGCAATGGGGTGAAAATGTAATGACATGCAGGTTATTTTCTGAGGCCGTCAATCAGTATCATTACCATATTATCCTCGAGTTCTTTTGCGTTAATCTTTGCCCTGCTCCTGTGCCAGCTTTCAATGCCGCTAACGGCATGTAAAATGATGAGGACGGCCGTGGGGGCATCTATTTTTTTAATTTCATTTTTAGTGATGCCTTCTTCAATTATTGCAGCAAATTTTTTCCTGTAATTGCTGCGTTGTGCTTTGAAGTTTGATAAGTAAGGTTCGTCCAGATGTTTCCATTCCCTGTCAGCCACATAAACGTCTTCATAGTTTTCTGTCATCTGGGCGATATGGAAACGCAGCAATTGCTCAATTTTTTGAATAGAAGTCTGTTTGCTGGCTTCAACAGATTCGATGGTGGTGTTGTACACATTTGCCATATCGAAACAGATGGCTTCCAGTATTTCGTTTTTGGAACGGATGTGATTATAAAGGCTGGCTGCTTCAATGCCGACGGCTTCTGCCAAATCCCGCATGGAGGTGGCGGCGAAACCTTTTTCCCGGAACATTATGGCTGCTTTCTTAAGTATCAGCCCTTTCTTGGATGCTTTCTTGCGTTGTGTTTTTGCCATATCCAAAGATAATATAATTCAGAGTTTATCCCACAAGGCTTTAATTTGGTGTCACGGTCAAATGTCACTCTCTGTTTGCATTATATGGCGTAATATTGCCCGTTAGAAATTATTTACTCAAAACTCATTGAATCATGTCATTGATTACAGTTGGCACTATGGCCTTTGATGCAATAGAAACCCCGTTTGGAAAAGCAGATAAAATTGTAGGGGGCTCAGCTACGTATGTGGCGTATGCTGCAAGCAATTTCGTTAAGCCAGTTCAGCAGATTTCAATAATTGGGTACGATTTTCCAGAGGAAGAAATGGAGGAGTTGCGTTCTCGTGGTGTGAAAATGGATGGAGTGGAAGTGGTGAAAGATAAGCGTTCTTTCTTCTGGAGCGGCCGCTATCATGAGGATATGAACAGCAGGGACACTTTGGTAACAGATCTGAATGTACTTGCAGATTTTGATCCCAAAGTACCGGACAGTTACCAGGGTGCTGAGTTTCTGATGCTGGGTAACCTGGCGCCAAAGATTCAGTTGAATGTGATTCAGGAATTAAAACATCGTCCAAAGCTGATAGTGATGGACACAATGAATTTCTGGATGGAATCGGCCATGTCTGAATTAAGGATTGTTCTCAAGTATGTAGATATGCTGCTGGTGAATGATGCTGAAGCAAGACAGCTTACCGGCCATTTCTCTTTAGTAAAGGCAGCCAAAGTGATAATGGAGATGGGACCTAAATACGTAATTATTAAGAAAGGCGAACATGGTGCATTGCTATTCCACGACGATCAGGTTTTTTATGCCCCAGCTTTACCGCTTGAAGAAGTATTTGATCCTACAGGGGCCGGCGATACTTTTGCAGGTGGTTTTATGGGCTATTTAGCAAAGACTAACGACATCAGTTTTGATAATATGAAACGGGCCATCATCGTAGGTTCAGCAATGGCAAGCTTTTGTGTGGAAAAATTCGGGCCAACAAGGCTGAAAGAGATTACCAAAGAAGATATTGATGCAAGGGTGCAGCAGTTTAAAGATCTGGTAAGTTTTGATATTGAGCTGGTGTGAGAACCATAATTTTCAGAATCATTATTGATTGAGAAGATATTGGAAAGCCGCTTCTTAAAGCGGCTTTTTTTATTTCAGTTGCCTCGCAAGTACTATCACATTCTTAAACCTTTCCTTCTTCCCCTGTAAATTAAATATTTCAGTAAAAATGATATACGTTCCTACAGGAAGTTTCAGTCCTTTATCATCAAGTCCGTCCCAGTTCCAATAACCGGTTAGTCCAAGAGTTCCGTTTCTTACTAAGTTTCTGATAGGAACTCCTGCAGGGTTAAATATGGTCACATTGGCTGCATATCCCGGTTCGGTTACAGTAAACTGGATAGTTGTTATATCGTCCCGGCCATCGTTATCAGGCGAGAAAACCTTTGGAGTGACTTCAATAGTTGCATTAATACTGTTTACCAGTTTGTATTGCGAATTCTTATAGCCGGGAGTGCCATATCCGGCAGTAGAAGCAGCACTATGCCAGTTAGTAGCATCTTGGGAAATTCCGGACGGGTCAATCCGTTCTAATGATACACCTTCTGCATTATCAATAAGCTTGAAATGCCAATCGTCCTTATACTTTACTTCATCTACTGCACTTCCCTGGAAGTTTAAGGCAATAACATTCCCTACGTCATCAGAAAAAGACGGGGGTGATGAAACCGCTAATATGTTATCCGGGTTTTTAACTAAGTATTGCATGGCAAGATTGTCAGGATCTTCTGTTTCCACAATATAATCGCCGGGAAAAACGTAGTATGGAACTGAACTCAGGGGCTTAATAGAACTTATTGAACCGCTGCTGTTCCGGTTGGCTATGTATAGTTTTGATGCATCAAATATTTTGTTGCTGTTGTTATAAAATTCTACGAAGTCGTAACCATTGCTTCTCGGATTGAACAATATTTCATTGATTACCCATTCGCCTGTTGCTGCATCAGCAGGTAATCCAACCTTGGCTTTGTTGGCTGTGCTGATGCTGTTGCCTTTACAATCTTTTATGTTCGATGCCGTAATAGTGTAAACAGTGCCCGGATTTAATGGTGAACTTGTTTTTAGTTGTACTGCATTAAACAACGGGGCATTTGTTGCCGATGAGATAAGCGTTGCCCCGGCATCAATAGTGTAATTTGACAAGGTTGCCGCAATTGAACTGTCAACTGGCTCGTCAAACACAAGCATTATAGTTGAGTTATCTGTTGTATAAGCTCTTTTCAATTGTGGACCTGTCGCATCGTTGTTCGTTCCATCAACTGAGTTTCTTTTTCCCGGGGTGCCACCTGCTATATTGGTGCTTGCTGTCCAATTACTACTGCCTGTACAAGGATTCTTTGTGTCAATCATCTCTAAGGTCCATCCGCCATCTTTTTTCAGTTCGTTCTTATACCAGCCCGAAGAATAAGTAACCGCATGGATTATTTTTCCGTTGGCCGCTTTCAGGAATAGTTGGTCTCCATCATTGTCAAGCGAAGGGAAACTGGTAACTGATATTGTTGTTCCAAATACAGTCATAGCAGAAACTGCACTACCCGTACACACAATTACTAAACTATCGGGCTGTAATATAAAATTTGGCATCGGGCCGCTTTGACCGTTGGCATCGCCAATTCTCCAGTTTTGTAAATTGATGGGAGCAGCCGTTACGTTTCTTAATTCAATCCATTCGTTTGCAGGGAGTCCGGCCTGCGGCGTCGGGTCGGCCATTATTTCATCAATCACAATGTCGTACCTGTTTTGCGCAAGCATACAAACAGGTGTAAGCAAAATGCTCAAAAGGATAAGTTTTTTCATAGTTGTAAGATATAAAATCATTTTTACATGCAAAATCAAATTTATTAGCTGTTTTTTTGGTTGAAAAAAGCTGCACGGTTATTTTTGCACCCGACATGATAACAATGAAACATACAAAACGCATTGAGAAACGTTTCGCCTGAGGCGAAAGGTTTGCAGCGTTATGTGTGTGTAACATAAAAAGATTAGCAGGCCTTCCAAAAGAAGGCCTTATTTTTTGTCTGATGGTTACCATCTGACAAATTAATTTGAAACAATAAAAAACAAAAACATGAAAGTTGCAGTAGTTGGTGCCACCGGTTTAGTTGGCTCAAAAATGTTACAGGTTCTGGCAGAAAGAAATTTCCCGGTTACTGAGTTAGTACCAGTAGCTTCTGAAAAATCAGTTGGTAAAGAAGTGGAGTTTAAGGGAGCGAAGTATAAAGTGGTAAGCATGGCAGACGGGATTGCGGCCAAACCTGCTGTAGCTATTTTTTCTGCCGGCGGCGGCACATCGCTTGAGTGGGCACCAAAGTTTGCTGAAGCAGGAATAACTGTTATTGACAATTCATCGGCCTGGCGCATGGACCCAGCGAAAAAATTAGTGGTACCTGAGGTAAATGCTGAAGTGCTTACAAAGGATGATAAAATCATTGCAAACCCTAACTGCTCGACTATTCAAATGGTGGTGGCATTACAGCCGTTACACAAAAAATACAAGATAAAAAGAGTAGTGGTGTCAACTTATCAAAGTGTAACAGGAACTGGTAAGAAAGCTGTTGACCAGTTGTTTAACGAAAGAAAAGGAGTACAGGGAGAGATGGCATACAAATACCAGATTGACCTGAACGTAATTCCGCAGATTGATGTATTCCTGGAAAATGGTTATACTAAAGAAGAAGTGAAGATGATTAAGGAAACCTGTAAGATTATGCAGGATGATGCTATAAAGGTTACTGCTACAACTGTCCGCATTCCGGTTGTTGGCGGTCACAGCGAAAGTGTAAATGTGGAATTTGAGAACGAATTTGATTTGGCTGAGGCGAAAGCATTGCTGGAAGCAGCTCCGGGAATTGTGGTGCAGAACGATGATGCCACACAATTTTATCCGATGCCTTTGTGGGCGCATGAGAAGGACGAAGTATTTGTAGGAAGGCTCCGCCGTGATGAAACACAGCCCAAAACGCTTAATATGTGGATTGTAAGCGACAACCTGCGTAAGGGGGCTGCCACTAATGCAGTGCAAATTGCTGAATACCTTTTGTCGAAAGGATTACTCTGATAAAGAGTGGTTGATAAACTCAATAAGCGGTTGCAGTGCTTCAAAGGCTGCAACCGTTTTCTTTACAAGGTCTTTTGATGTAAAATCAGCATCTTTCAGATTAGTCATAGCCACAAAACTTTTCAGCTTCAGGTATTCGGCGGCAGGATTATCCGGTTCGTATCCTTTGGGTACACGGCTGAGAGAGTATTCAGCATCACGGGAAATATCGCCATAAACGGCCTTGAATTTTTTGGTGCCGATAATTTTCTTAAAGGCGGCAAGGTTGTAATCAATTTCCTGGCGTACTTTATTCAGTTCCGGTGGCATGGGAATGTACAATCCGCCACCCACAAACCCCTGGCCGGGTTCGCAATGAAAATAATAACCGGCAAGTACTGATTTTTTTCCTCCGGGGTTAACAAAGGCTCCGAAATTGGTTTTATATGGAGATTTATCTTTTGAAAACCGGACATCCCTGTTGATGCGGAACATACAGTCTTTAGCAGTAAGATTTTTTATCGTTGCATCTTTCTTTCCATGCAAAACGATTACCTGCTGTATGAAACCGGCAAAGTCCAGCTTTGCTTCTTCATAAATTTTTCTGTTCTTATCAAACCAGGGCTTGTTGTTATTCTTTTTTAAGTCTTTAAGAAATCTGACTGTTGAAGGTTGAAGCATAGCAAAGATTAAACAAGAAATAAATGGTTTGAAAAGATAAAATTAACAAAGCATTCCTTTCAATCTGTAAAAATCCAATTAATCCTGATTCTGCCCTACACTCTTCCCCAGTTTTCACCATTCTTAATGCGGTACATGGTCATTTCGCTTACGTTATAACTGTCGGCAAGTTGCTTAATAGTCAGTTTTCTGTTTTTGCTCGCCAGAACTGCTTTGATCTTCTTAACCTGGCTGGCGGTAAGTTTTAATCCCACAGTACGGTTGGCCTGTACAATTTTATAGGCCTTCTTTGCAGGGCTGTTTTGCTGATGCGCCATCATTTGTTCCAGGTTAGCCCAGCGTAAATTCTTTATGTTGTTGTCAGTTTTGTTATGATTAACATGTATTACATACTTGTACGCAGCAGAGGGTTTTTTTAGGAAAAGCTTAGCAATTTCCCTGTGTATGTAAAGTGTGCCTTTTTTATCAGGCCGGTGCAGGTTGAGCGATTTGTAACCAGTAGTAATGGAACCAGAAAGAATTTTTCCATCCTGAAGGACATCTTTTTTATAACTGGCAATTCTGCCTGCGGAAGAAACAGCATAGCGGTTTCTCATCTCTTTCCATCCGGGAAACAGAAGTGGCTTCCAGCTTTCGCCGGGAATTTTCTTAATCATGGCAATGGTTTTTAAAAAATCCAGAATCGGATGCGATTAATAACTCAATGCAGCAGTTATTAATGTCCGGTTTTTGTTCAGTTAAATATAGAAAGATTTTGAGACATACAGGTGTTTTATGAAATCATTTGAAGGAATTCTGCTTCAGAAATTATCCGTACCGTATTAATTTTTTTTGCTTTTTCTAGTTTACTGCCGGCATCTTCTCCTGCCACTAAGTAATTAAGTTTAGTACTTACACCACTCAGTAACTTGCCTCCGTTTGCTTCCACCATAGCTTCGGCATCGCTTCTTTTTAATGTAGGCAGTGTGCCGGTAAAAAGAAATGTTATTCCTTGAAGGTTTCCGCCGGTGGCCAATTCCTTTTTTTCATTTTTTAGCTGAAGCCCCAGCCTTTCGAGTTCCTCCAGCATATGAATATTTTCTTCGTTGCTGAAAAAGTGATGGATGCTGCCACCAACTTTTGGACCAACATCCTCGAGATTTTGCAATTGCTCTATGGTGAAGTTTTTGAAATCAAGTAAATGATTTACGGCCTGTGCCAGAGTCTTGGCGGTGGTTTCACCAACGAAACGGATGCCCAATGCAAATATCAACCGGTTGAGCGGTTGTTTCTTTGAATTGGTGATTGCTGAGAGCAGATTGTCAATAGATTTTTGTCCAAACCCTTCGAGGCTGCCAATTTTTGAAAAATCAAGTGTGTAAATGCCTGGAATGTCTTTCAATAATCCCATTTCGTAAAACTTACGGACATTGGCTTCACCAAAACCACGAATGTCCATCGCATCTTTACTTACAAAGTGAATAATCCGTTCTACTACCTGTGCAGGGCATTCAATATTAATACAGCGCCACACAGCTTCCTCTTGTTCTTTAAAAAGCTGGCTTTCACAAACCGGGCAATTTTTTGGAAAGATGACCGGTGTTTCCACTCCGGTCCTCACATCGGGCAGCGATTTTACAATCTGCGGAATTACATCACCAGCCCTTTCTATCAGCACTGCATCGCCAATGCGTAAATCTTTTTCTTTGATATACTCTTCATTATGTACTGAAATGCTGCTTACTGTTACACCGCCTACGGCAACAGGTTCCAGTTTTGCAACCGGCGTAACTGCCCCGGTACGTCCTACCTGGAATTCAACGTCAATCAGCTTAGTTGTTGCCTGCCTGGCTTTAAATTTATAAGCAATGGCCCAGCGGGGATGGTGTGATGTCATGCCTAATTTTTCCTGCATGGCAAAGCTGTTCACTTTAATTACCATGCCGTCAATTTCGTACGGCAGTGTATCACGGATTTGTTCAAACTCGTTGCAGTATTCAATCACTTTTTCAATTCCTTTGAAAACCTTCTTTTCTTTTTCAGGACTGCGGAAACCAAGGTCCCAAAGCAATTTTAGTGAAGCAGCATGTGAGGAAAGTTCAACAGGTGTTTGCCGGCCATCCTCTAAAGTAAAATAGCTGATGTGGTAAACAAAAGCCTCTAAGTTTCTTTTGGCAACTTCGGCGGGATCTTTAATGCGTAAAGTGCCGGCAGCTGCGTTTCTTGGATTTGCCAATGGAGATGAGCCCTGTTCTGTCAATTGCTCATTGTAGCGGGAAAAATTGGTTTTATTAATGAGCACTTCGCCCCTTATTTCAGCCTGCTGAATGCCAAACTCAGAAAACTTTGCTGAAAGAGGGATTGTTTTAATTTGTTTTATGTTGGTGGTTACATTATCGCCTTCCACACCATCGCCACGGGTGGCACCCCGTACAAACATATCATTCTCATAAATCAACGATATGCTGCCGCCATCAAATTTCGGCTCCACACAATATTCAATCACATCCTGTCCTGATAATTCCCTTGCTTTTCTGTCAAAATCAACAAGGTCTTCGGAGTTATAAGAATTGTCGAGCGACAGCATGGGCACAAGGTGCTGTGCTGCCGGAAATTCCTTTGTTAACCCTTTTGCCACCCGTTGAGTTGGAGAATCAGGGCTTATGAGCTCAGGATTATCTTTTTCGATTTTTTCTAATGCTTTGTAAAGCTGATCGTATTCAAAATCTGACAGCAGCGGGTCGTTGAGGATGTAATACCTGTATTCGTGAAAGCGGAGAACTTCCCGTAGTTTGGACAAATCGGCAACAGTCATTGAACCGGCAGCCTCACTTTTAACCAATTCATTTGTAATATTTTGCAATTCTATTGTGCTATCTTTAGAATACATACCGATAGGTTGAAAGGTAAAGTTAAGCGTCATAATCTTGTTCAGAAAAGGGTCGGGATAAAAATCTAATGTGTTGTAAGTACATATTTATTATCTTCGGAGTAAGATTTCTTCCGTAATAATATGTTTCGGAAATGAAATTCTTATTAAAAATAGCTTGTCATGAAAAAATTTACACAATTTTTTTCGTTATGCATGTTATCACTCACAATTAGTGGTTCTATTCTTGCCCAGTTACAAAACCCCGCAGTCATCAGGGATGATGTTTGGTTCCAGACTTTTGGCTGGGATGCATACAACCGCCCTTTTGTTACTGCTGAAGGTAATTTTTATAATTACATAAACAATCGTACATCATCTCTGGCTGCATCAGGTTTTGATGCAATTTGGCTGCCACCTCCAAGCGCCTCATCGGGGGGAATGGGATACATTCCGGCACAGTGGTTTGATTTTTCATCAACTTCATTTGGAACACAGGCGAATTTAACCACACTTCTAAGTAATATCAGGTCAAATGGTATGCATCCGATAGCCGATATTGTCGTTAATCATCGTACTGATGGGACATCGGGTGGGTTTAATTTTACCAATCCTTCATTGGGTGGATGTACAGCTATTGCAATGAACCCTAACGGGGGGTCTCAGCCGGGTGCCTGTGGAAATAACGATACAGAGGGATGTGATGGGGCAGGTTATGGTTATGGTTGGTTTGCAATGGAATTAGACCATACTAATTCTGTAGTCCAAAGTCAAATAAAACAGTTCCTGGTAAATCTGAAAACTCTTGGTTTTGAGGGTTGGCGCTGGGATTTTGTAAAAGGATTTGGAGGAAAATATGTTGGAGAATATCTGATGTCAACCCCCTATTATGCTTCAGTTGGTGAATTCTGGGATGGTAGTATCAGTAAAACACAATGTTGGATTAATCAAACAGGAAGTACAGTCAGCGGTACTAACCCCGACAAATCAATGGCATTTGATTTTCCTCTTTACTATAATTTGAGTACTGCATTAACAAATAGTAATTACAGCCTGATTAACAGCCCGGCAGCGGCAGGTTTATACGGTCAGTTTGGCTACTCAGACAAGGCGGTAACTTTTATCGAGAATCATGACAGTTTTAAAGACAATAAGTATGTAGGTGATAATATTATGAAAGGGTATGCTTATATACTTACTCACCCGGGTATTCCCTGTGTTAGTTCAATGCATTATTATGGAGGATCATGGACAAAAGATGGGGTTACCGTTAATTACGGAAGCGGATATCAGCAAAAGATTAATGAACTTGTAGCAGTAAGAAAAGCAAATGGTATCAATGCATGGAGTCCTGTTGTTGTATCAAATTCAGGAACTTTTTATTCTGCAATTATCGACGGTAAAGTTGCTGTAAAAATTGGATCTGGAACATGGAACCCCGGCGGAGGCTGGACACTTGCTACATCAGGAAATGACTATGCCGTATGGTCAATAGCACCTGTTAACCCTGCTCCAACCGTTACTATTAGCCCGGTTAGTGCTTTTGTAACAACTCCGCAAACGGTTACCATCACTGCTACTGATAATGGTACTACTACCATTTATTATACAACAGATGGCTCTACACCTACAGCAAGTTCAACTATTTATACGGTTCCGTTTAATGTTACTACAACTACTACAGTAAAAGCTATTGCCATTGATAATGGAGGAGTATCTTCTGGCGTTGTCTCGGCAACCTATACGTTTGTTACCCCCACCAATTTTAAAGTTTATTTGAATACTACCGGCTGCCCTTTGTGGACAACTCCACGCATCCATCTTTGGGGAGAAATACCGGCAGGGGCAATTCCCTCTGTACCGTGGCCGGGCAGGCTAATGACTAATGAGGGGCCGCCAAATTTATGGAGTTACTCATTTACCGGCATTTATAGTACAAACATTGTATTTAATAGTGGACAGTCGCCCACACCAAGCCAGCAAACCAGGCCAGATATTATTGGTGTAAATCAAGCAACAACGTATACTCTTTTGGCGGATTGTCAGTCATTTACAACAACTGTGCCATGTACTACACCAGCTCCCACAGGAACAACACCTGTTAACTACTGCCAGGGGGCAACGGCAACACCATTAACAGCTACTGGAACAGCCCTGCTATGGTACACCGTGGCAACAGGTGGAACCGGCAGTGCCACAGCGCCAACGCCTTCAACTGCTACTCCGGGTTCTACAATTTATTATGTGTCCCAAACCCTTAATGGTTGTGAAGGGTCAAGGCTGGCCATAACCGTTAATGTTACTGCCACACCTGCAGCTCCGGTGGTAACTACACCTGTAACCTATTGCCAGGGCGCAACCGCAACGCCATTAACAGCAACGGGCACCAGCCTGTTGTGGTACACAGTACCAACAGGTGGAACCGGCAGTGCCACAGCGCCAACACCATCAACCGCCACTGTGGGTTCTGTAACATATTATGTGAGTCAGACAGTGAATGGATGTGAGAGCCCGAGAGCATCCTTAGTAGTTACCATAAATGCAATACCATCGGCCCCCGGAGTTACCACACCGGTAACGTATTGCCAGGGTGCAACCGCAACGCCGTTAACAGCAACGGGCACCAGCCTGTTGTGGTACACAGTACCAACAGGTGGAACCAGCAGTGCCACAGCGCCAACACCATCAACTGCTACTGTTGGTTCAACTACTTACTATGTAAGCCAGACGGTGAACGGCTGTGAGAGTCCTAGGTCATCAATAG
>CALLZY010000226.1 GCA_937858715.1 uncultured Chitinophagaceae bacterium
AGGTCGAGGAAAACCACAACTGATACACTGATACGTCTGCCGGATTATGCCATTGAGATATTAAAAAAGTATAAAAAGCAAAAAACAAAGTTGCTTCCGCACTTCAACAAGGTAAATCTGAATAAGTATATAAAAGTGCTGTTGGAAAAGGCAGGGTTTACGCAACTGGTTGATAAAACCCGTGAAAAGCGGGGAAAGGTAACGGAACTAAGAAATGGAAATAATCAGAGAAAAATGTACAGGTTTTGCGATGTGGCAACCACCCATACCATGCGCCGTACAGCTATTACCACCATGCTTAGCCTAGGTATGCCCGAGCAGGTAGTGCGAAAAATTAGTGGCCATGCGCCCGGCAGCAAAGAATTTTACCGGTATGTTCTATGGGCGCAAACCTACCAGGACCAGGAGACTGAGAAAATGTTTGCTAAATTGAAGGAGAAGAAAAGGGTGGGAACCTGAAAAATTATTTTGTATGCACAAATAACTTTCACTATCAATACCTGAGCATTCTGCCGTCAGGCTCATCGCTATCACTTCAATATCAGATAATTTTGGCACACTGCCTCGTCTTAAGTAGTTGCTTTTTTCAGTTACTTCTCTGCCAATAATATCTTTTAAAACCACAAGAATTTTATCGAAATTTGTTTTGATGTTGTGCATGTTGAGTGAGTTTGTTTAGTCACTCACTTTGACAACTTCACAACATCTTTTGTCCCACTTTTTTAAAATTTAACTCCGCCAATGGGTTAATTGAATATAAAGACAAAGCCGGAAACATTATTTTTTCCTTTCAGGGTTCCCCGTACCCGCCCCTATCTGCCATGTGTGGGTGGGTGTGCAGGCGGCGACATGGGGCAGATAGGGGCAATAAGGCTTAACTTGGCAGTAACTTCATCCATTTTATTTTTAAATGTAAATATTGTCTTTACATCCGTTACTTCAAAGGCGGCATGTTTACCGGATATATAATACCTCGCCGAACTGTGTTCATACTTTGTAATATCGATGGCTAAGTTTCATTTACCGGCGCAGGGGTTGTTGTGCATATACAGTAGCTTTTGGTAAGTGAACTTGGCCGTTTAACAGTACTTCCAGCCAAAGGATTCTTCCCACACTTCATACACTTTTCCCTTCCTTTATTTTTCGCTGTTACCGCATTTCCCATTTGTATTAATATATCATTGTTCCCGGCATTTTTTATCCGTTCCTGCAAAATCAATAGGTGTATGTACATGATTGGGCATTATGGCGTATCCGATGGCAATGCGATGATTTTTTTCCAGGAAATCAAACCGGTTGTAAACTAAATCATAGCTGTTGGTGTATTCTATCAGGGACATCCATTTATACCAGGTGAAGGTGATGAAGAATAAACCTTCCTTGTAGCCATATTCCGGTGAACAGGCATTGAATAAAGATAACGAATGAAACTGCCGGGCCACTGCGGAGGACGGCGATAATAATAGCTGTGTAAAAATTTAGTCGGCTTATGCAAGGCAAAGATATGGGCGCAACATACGGAAGCAACTGCACTTCATCTGGTTCCGTTTGCCTTGAGGTTTTTTGCCGGGAGAAAATCCCCACGGTTCATAAATTCCCCAACAAGGTGACGAAAATCACCCTTTTTTATACTTATACGTGTTATTTATTTCTCTAATTTTAAGAGAGTTCTTTTCTGATAACCCCAATAAACTTGTTCTATGGAAATAAATAATCCATTGTTTATACGGCTGCAGGAATATCGTGTTGATTTTGCATACACATCCGGGGACTTTTTTGCCGCTGCCAGCCGACTGAAAAAGTCGTTTATCAGGAAAGAGAAAGTGTATAAAACACTGAACATTGTTGCTGCCGGTTTGGGAATTTCATCGTTAACTGTACTACAATTACTCTTGGCAAATGTAACCGGCCGCATCCCCGCAGTACTCATTGCCAGTGTAACTTCTTTTGCGGGAGTAATTATCAGTTTAAGACTCTTCTTTCACAAAAATCCAGAGAAATATGTTGCCTATCACAACAGGGCGGAGGAATACCTAATTCTTTATAAACAGGTAAAAGATAATGAGGTAAGGTTCTTGAAAGGCAAACTCTCCGACAGCCAGTTATCGGATGAACTGGCAAGGATAAATGCTGTTCAGGAAAGAATAAACAAAATTCCTCTTACTGATTTGACGGAGGAAGATTATAATAAAGCCTCATCCGATATAAAAAAAGGTAGCAGAACCTATTCAGAAACAGATTTTAAAAATACCTGATAATTTATGTACACACTAAATTTTAGTCTCAGACAACAAACTCCCCTGATTCATTTCTTGCATGAGCAGGACAATGTCACTCTGCGCAGTACACAGGTAAAACCGCTCTTAGACAAACATCTAATAAAGTGGTGTTTTCAGGGTGACATGGAACTTTACAAGGGCTATCTTAAAGGAAAGACCGCTTCGCTTGATTACAGAATAGATTTTTTACCAAATGGGGAACCTGAGAAATATCTTTTTTCCAGTCAGAAAGTAAAAGATTGGCAGATAAACGCCTGGAAAAACAAGGGAATTCAGTTAATCGGAAATACACCTTATTTCGGCAACGAAAAAAATCTGAAGGATAGTTCAGAAGAAGATGTCCGCCTTGCAATAATGCATAATGAAGATTGCAGGGTAACTCTTTTATCACCACATAAAAAATTGCTTGAGGAGATAGACCGAAATATTGACGCTTTTTTTGTACTAAATAATTTTGGCACCCGGGCAAACAAAGGATTTGGTTCGTTTATAAGGAAAAGTTATTTAGCAGATGCAAACATTCACCAAAAGATTGTTGAAGTTTTTTTCAGCCATCAAAATGAGAACCTATTTTGTAATGTTCTGCCTCCTAAATTTAATAATATCAGCGGAATTTTTGGAGCAATAAATTTATCATATAAAAAACTTAAAGGAGGCATAAATGGCAGGTCTAGGATTAATGATTTTTACAGCAACAGGCAAATAAATGGAAAACCAGTTGTTTGGGAAAAGATTCCAATAAAAGAAGAGATAATAAAGAATAGGAATATCCAAACTCTATATACTGCGAAAGACAACGAAAGGTACATTAGGGTTTTATTAGGTCTTGCGGAATTATATGATTTTCCCGAAGAGGATGTTAAGGTAAAAATCAAATGCCTGAACCAGGAAATCCAAAGGGTGACATCACCTCTTTATTTTAAGGTTATTGGTAACACCATTTATCTCACAGCGTCACAGATACCTGATAAAATTTATGGCCAGCAATTTGAGTTTTCAACTGATGACAAGAAAATGATTATTTCCAGCCCTCCATCAAATCTGATGCTTGATATAAATAAGTTTCTTTTTTATAATCTGGACAAAAAATATTGGAAAGAGGTAAAACCGATAAATTAATTCACCATGACCACTAAATATTTCGCCCTAACTATCGGCCCTATATACGAAACCATGAAGAAGGCTTCTAAAACAAGAAGCCTCTGGGCATCCAGTTATATGTTCAGTTACCTTATCCGTGAGATAGCCGAAGGCATCAGGAAAGAGGTAAAAGAGGAAAACTATATTATGCCGGTTATTGGCCCTTCATTAAAAAATGGAGCAGGTCTGTACCCCGACAGGATAATAGCTGTCATCCCGGACACAACAAGCTTTGCAAAACTTGAAACAATTGTAAATGATGTGATTGACCGGTTTGCACAGGAAGTAACTGCGCAAATGAACGCAGTAACCAATACAGAATATGATGAAGAAGCGACTGTTGCATTTTTAAGGAGCTATATACGTTGTATCTGCCGGGAATATGAGCTGAACGACGGAGACAATATTATTCTGAACATACATAACCGGCTTGATGAAGAAGAGTTAAAACCGAAAATTGCGTTAACAGATGCAGATGCTGTTTTCCGGTTTATTAATAATGTTAATGGCAGGGAAAAAGATGAATCAACCGGTTTTATGGTAACAGACGGATTTGGTTTCAACCGCATCCGTTTTGATTCCATACTGGAAGTAGCGGCAAAAACACTCTGTTATAATGACAACAAACACGGCGAGCATTTCAATTCAATTTTCAGAGAGTATGAAAACAACGAAAGCGATATTGACGAAGAGATTCTGAAAAAACTGAGAAATGAATTTCCTAAGGAGTACAGGCCTTATCAAAAATATGTTGCCATTGTACATGCCGATGGCGATAATATTGGCAAAACCATTAAGGCCATTGGTCATGACAAAGAACTTGTAAAAAAGTTTTCTGCTTTTCTGCATAGGTTTGCCTTGAAAGCGACAGACAGGATAAATGAATACGGAGGATTGCCCATTTATATGGGTGGCGACGATATGCTGTTTTTTGCACCGGTGGCAGTTAAAGAAGATGACCGTTTTGAAACCATCTTTGATTTGTGTAACAAGCTGGATGAGTTTTTCGTTGAAAAACTTAAAGAACTGGCAACGCAGATACCTGTTAGCTTTAGACAATCTGATGAAAGTATCATTGGCGACATCAGGAATCCAACCATTGCCTGCCCCACACTTTCCTATGGCATCAGTGTTACTTTTTATAAATACCCGCTGTATGAGGCCTTGAAGATTTCACATGATAAACTCTGGCACCTTGCCAAGAATCCTGATATACACCCGGACAAAAACACCCTTTCTTTCCGGCTGCAGAAACACAGCGGACAGGTAATTGAGGCTGATTTTGAAAAGCGACCCGGCGGAATATATAGGGCACTTTCAGACCTGGTAACCAAATGGACAAGAACGCCTCATCTGAAAGAAGGTTTTCTTAATTCAGTGGTTACCCGACTCGATTTTCTTTCGCCACTTTTTGAAGCTGCAGTAGAAGAAAAAATTCCGCTGAAGCATTTCTTCGATAATCACTTTAATGAAGACCCGCACCAAAGGGACCCCACAAAAGAATTTTTAAAAGACATACGGAATATTGTACCGCTTGTCTTTACCGGAAATGTTGCCGCAAACAAAATCCAGCTATATACAGCTCTCCGGTTCATCCATTTTATTAACACTGAAAACGATGATAAATAATTATGAGCCCAACTACTTACCTTGTTAAACTTACCCCCTCCGGCCGCTTTGCGTTTGGCGATGCCCCGCAGGGCGAATTCGGTAACCGGAACAATTATTTTATCCGCAGTAATTATTTTCCGCAGCAAACCGGAGTACTTGGTTTTGTTCGCCACCAGTTATTGCTGATGAACAACCTTCTTACTGAAGGAGAAAAAGGAATAAGTGCGGTTAACCGAAAAGAAGCTGATGCACTCATAGGCGATAAAGGTTTTGATGAAACTCAGACTGTCGGCTATGGGGTTATCCAGAATATTTCTCCCCTGTTCATAATGAACGGAGATAATTTCTACTTTGAACGTTGCCGGGAAATTTGCGGCGGTAAGCCGGTTCAGTATGATGGACACCGGTTAAATAACTATGAAGCCAAAAAAGGCTTTGACAATTTGCTGGTAAGCAATACCGGTTGCTTTAAGCAAAAAGAGGAGGAAGTCTTCATCAGCCAGGAACAGGCTGGTATAAGAAGGGAAAACCGGGTGGTGACAGACAATGCCTATTACCGGCAACTCAGTTACCGGTTCAGCAAGGGCTTCTGTTTCGCCTTTTATGTAACGCTGCAGGATGAGTGCAATGGCAAACCAGTCCTGTTTAATAACAGTTTTGTGTACTTCGGCAAGCAAAGGAGCATCTTTAAAATGGAGGTAAGCAAACAGCCACTCTTTTCCGGGTTCACCCATGAAGTGTACCAGTCGCAACCGGGCTCAGGAAAATACCTTTGCCTCTCTGATGTAAAAATCAGTAACGAAGATTTGAAAGATGCTTTCGTTATCGGCGAAACCGAACCTTTTCAATACCAGAAAACAACTAACAATACCGCAAGCCATTACAACTATAAGAAAAGAAGCGAATACAGTATGCAACTGCTGAAACGGGGCTCAGTACTGTATATTAAAAAAGAACTGGCCGAAAAAATAAAAGCCGATAAAGCATTTTACAACATTGGGTATAATCATATTGTAGCCGTAAAACAAATATTAACACACTAAAAATCATTTTATGGAACTATACACTCCGCAATTTTACAGTATCCGTGCATTAGAAAATTTACATGCAGGTAAAGGTGGCGTAAACCTTGGCAAAATTGACAACCTTGTACAACGGGATGCGGCAGATAATCTGCCCTGCATCAACGATACATCGATGAAAGGGGCTTTAAAAGAATATGCAAAATTTGTTGCCGGTAACGATGCTGCAAAGTATGCCGATATGGTAAAGTTTTTCGGCTCCGATACGGATAAAGAGAATAAGCGAAGCGATAGCGACAGTGCCGGCACTTATAGTGTGCAGCAGGCTTACCTGCTTACCATACCTGTACGGTGCAGCCACAAGCCTTTTTACCGGGGCACATCACTGGCTGTCTTAAATAAGCTGGCCGAACGGTTTAGCTTCTTTGGTTATTCCGGCCCCCTGAAAAAAGAACTGGAAGTCTTTATTAATGACATTATCCCACAAGTTGATAATTGCCGGGGTCTTGTATTTGAAAAAGGTGCCGAAAACCCGGCCAGGTATTTTGAAGATTTTAATATTACTGCCAAAGAAGCAAAAGGAATTACCGTTCCTGCCGCAGTAGCAGCTATTACCGGCGAAGACCTTGTAGTGTTTCAGGATGAAGACTTCAGCAGGCTTACCAACGATGAACACCTGCCTGCCACACCCCGCAATAAATTAGAAAACGGGGAAAGCAAAAACCTGTGGTACGAGCAACTGCTGCCACGGGAAACAAGGATGTTCTTTACTGTGCTGCAGCCCGTTTCGGATAAAGGCTCAACCGGTTTTGAAGATACTTATCATGATAAGGTAGTGCAAATCGGGGCCAATGCCTCTGTGGGTTATGGATGGTGTCATTTACAAAAATTTTAAACTCTGCAATTATGCTGCTTACAAAACAAGATTATAAAGAAGCCATAAGAGTACTTAAGGAGAACCGCATTGTTGATAAAGACAATAAAATGATAAGTGCTTACTCAGGCAAGTTTGCCTCCATCGGGCCCGATACAGCAATGGGGCTGCTGCAGGCGGTTGCACTGTATGAAAGTAAACCAGGTGATAAACCCGAAGACTCAGGCCAGCAGAATGTTACACTCTGCAAAACAATACTAAGACTGATGCCGGATAATAAAAAGTCTGATAATACGCATTACACTCTGCTGTATGAATACTTACAGGATAAATACAGTGAGGAACCCGAAAAAACGCAGTTTTATTTCGACAAAGCATTAGTAAGCTTAAAAATGGCCATCCGCCTTTTTGAAGAAAAATAAAACATTAGCTATGCAACAAGTAAAAGACAATTTTGAAAAAGGAAATATAAGCTGGCTCTTTACCAAAGAGTATTATAATAATATTCCGCTTGTAGAAGGTTTAAACCGGCCGGTAATGGATTTTGGCTATGTTCCTTTGCTGCACATTAAAAAAGAGGACAGAACGCCGCAACAAAAAACCGACCTTAAAAACTTTCAAGCCGGGAATGCCAAAGGTCTTGAACAAAAAACAAAATGGCTGTACCAGAAAAAATGGAGCAACTACAATAGCTACGCAAAACTGCTTACCGAAAATGCAAGGTTCCTGGCCAAAAATTCCTTTGCTGCCACAGTACAAAATCCCGGTCTGCTTTTTGGCAGCGGCATTACCCACGAAAGCGGCAGCGAAGGTGAAGTAAAAATTGGCTTTTATTTCGACCATGCCACCGGGCTGGTAGTTATTCCAGGCCATAGCATAAAAGGGTTGATACGCAGCCGCTTTCCCGGGCTGATTAAAGACCCCAAAATAAAAGAAAGAAACTATTGCGAAATACACTGCCTGCTGAATGACAAGGATTATGATGAGCATGTGTTTGAAAACATGAAAAAAGAAGATGCTGATGCTGCAAAGAAAATAATTGAAGAGCTGGAAAATGAAATGTTTGAAGGTATTGCCTCCAGCGGAGAACGGCTCTCAGTGTACGAGGAAGATATTTTCTATTCCGCTTTTGTTATAGAAAGCCACCACAGCAGGGATTTGTTTTTGGGCAAGGATTCCATTACACCACATGGAAACGACCCGCTTAAAAATCCTGTGCCGTTACCATTTATAAAACTGCTTACCAATACGGTAATGCAATTTAATTTCACTTTTAATAAGAATGGGGACATTCCTGTAGCTAAAAAACTTGAGTTAGTTAAAAAAATCATTTCTAAATACGGCACCGGTGCCAAAACCAATGTGGGGTATGGCCAGGTAATTATAAACAACAATTAATTATGCAGCAAACGCTTTTTCCGGCTTTGCACAAAGTGGCCGCCACCCTGTATTTTCACCATTACACCGTTCAGTTACGGGCACAGGAAGATTGCACCATAGACTATTTCATAGGCGATATGCTGCGGGATAGTTTCCTCTATGCCTGCAGCCGGGTTATGGTTAAAAAGGGAAGAAAAGAAATTACCCTGTTTGAGCTGCTCGACAGCCACCATTATCAAACGGCTGCCGCCCTTGCTGCATCGGGCTGTAAAAACAAACGCAAAGGCTTTGCCCTCGACATTAGTCCTGTAGCCAAAGAAAAATACAGGGCAGGTGAAGTGCTTTCTTTTGGTATAGTGCTGATGGGCAAGCACAACCAGCAACTGCCTGCTGTGCTGCAGGCCCTGCAACTGATGGCTAAGAAAGGCATTGGCCGGGGCAAACTGAAATTCTCGCTGTACAGTTTTTCTGAAACCAATATTAGCGGGCCTGGCAGGTTGCTGTACCGGTATAAAAAACCGGCAGAAGCTATTGTGGCCGCACACCCCATAAGGCTGACAGATTTTGCCGCAGCCCATGCCCGCAAAGAGTGGCTGCAGGTAAATTATTTAAGCCCCACCATGTTTGACGACCGGGGCCATCTTACCGGCAGCTATTCGTTTAAAACCCTGCTGCAAAAAACCATCAGCCGCATAGCCGATGCTGCGCTGCTCTATGCAGGCGCCACAGCAGCACAGTATAAAGCAGCACAGGCTGAAACGGAGGCCTACCTGCAGCAAACGGCAATGCCGGTAAGGGTGGCCGAACTGCAGTGGCACGAACTGCCCCTGCCCGGCGGCAAAAGAAATGAAGCCCTGCTGCTGCGGGGGCATACCGGCCGCATGGTGTACACGGGCAAGTTTAACTTTTACCTAGATGTGCTGCTGCTGGCACAGTGGCTGCAAACCGGCGACAATACTACTTATGGCTTTGGCAAAATAAGTGTGGAGTATGAATAGTGCCGCCACAAAAGAGATGGGTTTGTTAAAGTTGCTGAGCAGTTCTTTGACATACGGGTTTTAAAATAACAGGTAATACATATCAAAAGAAATGTTGAAGAAAAAAATATCATCCTTGCAGGTACAGGTCTGCCGGTCAGGCAGGATGTAAAGAAGCATCTTTAAACCAACGGAGAGCTGGCATTATAACGAAACGATGTCATTCCGGGCTTGCCCCGGAATCTCAATTCCTTTAAGCCAACGGAGAGTTGGCACTCGGACCCCTCTTTTATTTGAGGTGCTAGGATCTTTCGCCATTCCTTTAAGCCAACGGAGAGTTGGCACCCGGACACCATATAAAGAGGTTTTCCTTCCATTTTTGTTATTTCTTTATGCCACTGGAGAAGTGGCACCCGGACTCACCCCATCCATACAGACCAGGCACCTTTTGATTATTTCTTTATGCCACTGGAGAAGTGGCACCCGGACGTCACAGGATGTGACAAAAAACATTGCGAAAAGGGGATTTCTTTATGCCACTGGAGAAGTGGCACCCGGACAGAATTATTTTAAAATTAAAGAATCAAAAACCGTTTTTATTTCTTTATGCCACTGGAGAAGTGGCACTCGGACAAATGCAAAGAATCTTTTTCATACAAAAAGTTTTTATTCCTTTAAGCCAACGGTGAGTTGGCACTCGGACAATCGCTATTAGTTGATCATAAGTATACATAGCTATTCCTTTAAGCCAACGGAGAGTTGGCACTCGGACGGATGTCTTAAATTCTTTTGCTTCATGATCCCATAAGATTCCTTTAAGCCAACGGAGAGTTGGCACTCGGACTCTTCTTCATTTTTCAAAGTTTGGTTCAAGAAATTATTCCTTTAAGCCAACGGAGAGTTGGCACTCGGACGGATGTCTTAAATTCTTTTGCTTCATGATCCCATAAGATTCCTTTAAGCCAACGGAGAGTTGGCACTCGGACTCTTCTTCATTTTTCAAAGTTTGGTTCAAGAAATTATTCCTTTAAGCCAACGGAGAGTTGGCACTCGGACGGATGTCTTAAATTCTTTTGCTTCATGATCCCATAAGATTCCTTTAAGCCAACGGAGAGTTGGCACTCGGACTTCATAAACATAAATTTTGT
>CALLZY010000227.1 GCA_937858715.1 uncultured Chitinophagaceae bacterium
CCTCTCGTAGGCTGCTGTGCAAAATCATGCGCCACTTTTGCATCAAAGCCCAGGCCCGTAAGCATACAGGCAAACTGCCCGTTGATGGTGTAGCCATCCACTTCAACAGCCCTGCCTTTAAACACCAGGTCAATAGCCCGGCTGTGTTGTTTGGGAATCTTCGCTGCAAACGCCAGCCCATTGCCCGACCCGCAGGGGATGATGCCAAAGTTCAAATCAAACTGCATCAGGCTGTTTACAACAGGGCTGATGGTGCCATCGCCACCGGCAATAACAATATCCGTCACCCCTTCTTCCTTAATAATTGGATGCAGAAAAGAATAGTCGCCACTGGCTACCGAAGGAAATATCTTAAACGGAATACCTGCCGCCTCCGTTTTTTGTTCTACTAACTGCTGCAGGTTCTTTTTGCTCTTGGTACCCGATACCGGGTTGATGATATAGATGATGTTACGGGCCATGATGAGGCTGTAAAAATAACGGTTTGTTAATTCCCGGCCTTGCCGGAAGAATACCACCCGCAGGGTATGCAGCACTGCGGCAGATGCGGTAACTTGGTAATCACATTAACACACCTTACGATGAAACAGATATTTCTGCGGCTCCTGCTGCCCCTTGTATTGAGTGCTGCCGCTTTTAATACAGCTTCAGCACAGCATTGCCCCTTCGATAATGCCTGCATCCTCGTAGTGCGGCCTGTTGATGCACAAACCGGCCTGCTGATTGATGACATCACGATGAGCATACAGGACAGCAGCGGCCGCATCCTCGAAGACTGGAACGGCCGGAAACTGATACTCATACCCAATCCCAAAAGAACCGACACCGCCTGGTTTCCCTACAACCACAACCTCATCCGCTACAGTTTTGCCAAGGACAATTATATACGGGTGCTTAGCTGCACACTCGATACACCGGCCCGGCTGCAATTAGTTATTGAAGACAGCAGCGCAAAGCGTACCCGCCACTATAAGCGGATGACCATGCCCCTTACCTCTGCCATGCTCTACAGCCTGCACAACAATGTAGGCCGGTGGACACTACTGGAGAACAATGTTGAAAGCCCACCACCGCAAGACCCGTTCGATAAGTTGCAGACAATACACTGCACACTGGCTGACTGATATGCTCATTCTTACTACGACCGGATATGCCGGTGAAAATAATTTTTATTTACAGTGGTAAAAACAACAGCCCGTACTAGCCTGATGCTGTTCAGCTAAACCATAAAAAAGTTGGCTTTTTGTTTGGTTTTTTACACAGTTCATGCTAGCGGAAGTTAATTTTTTAGGCTTCTCAGTTCTTCTATTTTTAAACCGAGGTTTTTAAAAATGCGAATGATATCCTTCTCAAAACCTTTTCGTAAAGAAATAATGTTATAAACATCATATGGGAATTGTTCATAGTGAGTGCCCCTCTTTGGATGAATAATCATTAAAGTGTAGCCATATTGTTTCAAACTGTCGGCAACTAAAAAAATAACCTGTCGAGCTTTTTTTTCTTTTAAGTCGGGAAATTTAATTGGTTTCGCTTGTTCTTTTAGCCATCTTACCGCACTCAATTTCGATACTTCTATTGATAATGATTGATATGTTTTGTCTAAATTAGGAAGATACATAGCATAAATCAGTGGATTAAAAAATCCTTCTAACACTATTTTTTGTGCATATTGAACTTCATTCGATAAAGTCCAGCCAGATGAAAGAGGCTTATTATACTTTCCCCACAAGTCCATTCTTGTTATCCTATAAATACTGTCACAAATAAAAGGGTCGGTAAGTGCCAACCAAATTTTATTTACGTTGCATTTTAAGCTATCTTCTTTGGTTAGGTTTAAAGCATAACAAAGAGTAGTCAAATCTTTTTTTGTCAAGCGAAACTTAGTAGTGTCTGGCTTATAGGTCTTATACTTGGGGTCTAATGACTCATTGTCAAACTCGTTAGGTCTGGCAACTCTGTCGGGAACATCATTCTGAGCCAGAGAAAATATTGGAATTAACAAAAATAGAATTATGACTTGCTTTATTACTAATTTCATTGAGGGGTCTTTTAATTTCCGCTAACG
>CALLZY010000228.1 GCA_937858715.1 uncultured Chitinophagaceae bacterium
GTTTTGTAACTGAAAAAGCAGTCAGCTTAACAGGCAATGTTGTTTGTGAAGGGAAAACGTTTGATGCAAGATCTTGTAATCCGGCAACAGCCCTTACGAGGAAACAACCCACTGTTCCTGCCGGTCCGTTTACTGTATTCTGATCAATAAAATACAGGCCATTATCGGTAGATATATAAATAGATCCAAGCACATCAAAGGCAACTCCATTTACCCTGCCAGTAAAAGCAGCACCAGTATTATCAATGAGGTCCCATTTTTTTGTAAATGTGGTTGAGTTTCCATTTGGATCGCCAGTAAAGATTTGTGTTACGCCACTTCCGTCGTTAGCAAGAGCAAATATTTTTCCACCACCGCTTACACAAAGATCACCATTCTGGAAAGTGGCGACTGTTCCACCTGTTAAACTTACACTAGCATCTTCAATAGTTATAGTAACAGGGTTTACACCATTAGACATGAATTTTGCCAGGTATAGCGTAGTTCCATCTCCAGCTAATATCCAGCCGGTTCCATCAGGGCCCATACCGAGACGAACAAATCCAAGAGAATTATTACTTGCGCCATTTATATCCAACGTTCCAATAAGCGTTCTGCTGGTACCTGTTGATGTAGCTGCATAAACATTTACGACACCGTTTGTACCTGTATTTGGCAACCAATAATAATGACCCAACGCTGCACTTGGTTTGTCATTTCTGCCTAATGCTGCGGTTGTTTCAGTTGTTGATGGAAATGGATCAAAAATATCTGTCGGGCCAGCAAAATAAACACCGTTCGTAACACTGAAACTTGAAACCCGGGTGCCATCTGAAGAAGTAGCCCATAAATTAGGCGAGGCAGGGGGCGCAACTACATAAATATTAGTAGATGTACTGGCAACGGCAGATCCTCCACCTTGTGTTTGGGTAACAGTTACTGAAACAACGTAATTTCCGGCAGTATTAAACTGGAACGATTGACTTTGTGAAGTACAACCGGATGTACAGTTAATAGTAGCTGATGCCGGAGTAGTTGCTCCCGGACCAGTTATTGTGAAAACGAAGGATCTGTCATTGTTGCCTGAACCAAAGCCAGTTGTGGAAACTGTAAAGTTTTGTGAAGATCCAACAGCAATTGAAGAATTTGTAGGAGTAATAGTTGCCGTTTGTGCTGACAATTTCGTTACCGCTAAAATGGAACAAAACAATAAAGAAAGGAATCCTTTCAAATAGGTAAACTTTTTCATGCTCTCAGGTTTTTGTATATAATAAAAAATGGTTACACAGTTTTTAAACTGGCATTCAGAGGCATAGTAATACGTTTCAGTATTCCTGAGGATTTCGCTTTGAGGTCTTTATGGAGGAGATTTGGATAAGAGTACTAATCAGCAAAAATCAATTCAGAGGGATTAGATTTTGATTGGAGTGCTAAAATAGAGAGCTATATCAGTATTTACAATAGTTTGGTCATATATTTTTTAAGCGAATACATAACGTCGTACTTTGTTAGTCTTTTCGGTCAATTTTTTTGCAAACAAAAATTTCTACAGAAACAATTATGTGACAGTATGTATAAAAAGTAATAAAAAAACCCCTCCGCCACAAGAGCAGGAGGGGTGGATTGTTAAAACCCTGAGCATTCTTATTATCTCTTAATAATCTTCTGTGTCAGTCTTCCTTCTTCTGTAATTAATTCCACGATGTACATACCTCTGTTCAGGGCTGATAACTCTGAAGATAAAATGATTACGTTATTTCCTTTCAATAACTGAGAATTGCGGTTAACAATTACCTGGCCTGCTGCATTACTTACCCTTAGTGTTCCTTTTGCATCTTTTTCAGCATTCAATTCTACTTTCAGATCGGTGGTAAAAGGATTAGGATAGACCGTGAGTTTGCTGACAGTATTTCCATTTATTCTTAATGCCACAACCTTGCTAAGACTAAATTGTCCGTCATTATCAATAGTTTTTAACCTGTAGTAGATGATGCCAGATGAGATACCAATTGGGTCACTATATATATAGTTTATGTCCGATGCAGAATTGCCAATTGCCTGTTTTTCGCCAACAGATGTGAAGTTTACGCCATCGTAACTTTTTTCAATTTCAAAACGGCTGGCATTGATTTCGCTGGCAGTTGTCCAGTTGAGTATGGCGTTATTACCTTGTTTGGTTACTGCGAAGGCAGTCATTTTTACCGGCAAAGGAGTATTAACAGGGAAAACATTAGATGCCAGATCCTGAAGTCCTGTTCTTGCTTCCACCAATGAGCATTGAACTGTTCCGGCTACACCGTTAATTGTTCCGGGGTTGATATAGTATAATCCGTCAGTTGTAGTGATGTACAATGCTCCGGATATATCAAAAGCCACCCCATTAACCTGGCCGGTAAATGCCGTGTTTGAAGGATCAACGAGATCCCATTTTTTTGTAAGAGTGGAGGAAGTTCCGTTAACAGAGCCTACGAATATCTGGGTAACACTGCTGCCGTCATTAGCCAAAGCATAAATCTTTCCTGAACCATCAAGACAGATATCTCCGTTGACAAAAGTTGCTGCGGATCCTCCTGTCAGTGATACACTGGCGTCCTCAATTGTTACATTAGCTGCCTCAAGGTTATTAGAAGCAAACTTTGCAAGAATAAGTGACGAACCATCGCCTGCCAAAATCCATCCGGTACCATCGGGACCCATGCCCAGTCTTACAAAACCAAGGTCGGTTGTGCTTGCACCGTTCATATCAACTGACCCGATTTTTACAGCTTTGTTACCGGCTGCTGATGCCCCAAATACTTCTACGACACCACCATTTGTACTGCCTGAGTTAGAAGTTCCTAACCAATAAAAGGAGCCTGCGGTATTTGATGGCAGATTCGCCCTTCCCAATGCTGCGGTTCTTGTGTAAGTATTTACAGAACCAGGGAAAGTGGGTGCGAAAATATTGGTTGGTCCGCTTGTTAAAGTACCGCCCGATACAGTATAGCTTGAGATTTGTGTACCGGCAGTTGTAGATGCCCAAAGATTAGTACCGGAGATGACCCGTACAGTAACTTCATCATATACATTTCCGTTAACAGTTAACCTGAAAACGTAAGTACCGTCAGTAAAGCCGGTAACGGTAGTTGAAGCGCTGCCGGTACTTGTAATAGTACCGCCTGTGCCAGATGTTTTTGTCCAGGCATAAGTGGGTGTGCCGCCTGCATTTGTAGAGCCGCTAAGTGTTACAGACGTACCAGCAACTAACTGATCATGACCGGCATCAACTGTAAGGGGTTTTAGGGCAACCAAAACTCCTCCATTTCGATCACTGGCATCCATAGTTGCAGCCATGTTTCCTGTTGAACCAGCAGTTCCCAATAATTTCCAGGCTGCACCAACCAGTTCGTCTGGGTTTGTATTAGAATTTGCATATAATATCTGTGTTAAACTACTGCTCCAACCAGTGATGCTATTATTATCACCGCCCATAGCAAACATAATCACTGCTGCATTATTTGTATTTGTTGTAATTGAGGGAGCAGTAATAGTTTGGTTGTTTGCATCGCCGGTTACCTGAAGGGTACCAGTCGCAACATCAAAAGGGCCAGTGCCAGTGCCATTTGGACCAACACCACCATTTGTGTTTACATTATAAAAAGCAAATAATCCACCAACAGCCCCGTCGGCATCTGTATCAAGATTAAATGCAAAACTGGCTGCAGCAACATCGGTGGCGTCAGCAATTTTATAAAGGACAGTACCCCACCAGCTGGAGGTTCCATTAGCTCCCAGTTTTCCACCTGCCACGACTGTCCAGTTATATCTGCCGGCATTAGATAGTGTTTGTCCATCTGCATCATCACCTTGTACAATGTTAACAAGCATCACATCTCCTACTGAAAGGCCAACAGGCTTTGTCATGGAAAGTTGATTTGTGGTGATTGTGTTGTCTGTTGTGCTTGTCCCCCTTTGGGTAATTTGAGAATAGGCTGTATTGGCAAACATGAAGCTTGCCAAAATAATAGATACGGTTAAAAAAGTAAACTTTTTCATTTTGCTCAGAGGTTTTATATTAATTAAAAAGTGATTACACTGTTTATAACAGGCAATTCATGGGCATGGCAATACGGATCAGTATTACTGAGGATTTTTTGCTTTGAGGTCTTTTAAGAGGAGATTTGGATACGTTGATTAAAATGGTGTTTCAAGTGGATACGTAATTTCTGCAACAGAATGCAAAGGTAAAATCCCTTAGTAAATTGTGCAAGGGTTTTTTCATATATATTATAAAATAATAAATACGTTTTTATTCTTATTTAGCCTGCAGAGGTTTATAGTTACTGTTGTGCAATGAATTATGTTCTTTTTCATCATTGTTTGCTTCACACGGCTTCCATTCTTTACGCATTTCTACTGATAGTTGCTGATATAGTTGA
>CALLZY010000229.1 GCA_937858715.1 uncultured Chitinophagaceae bacterium
GCCTTGATGTTAACAAGTTTGGTAATCTCTATACCAAACCCTGCCGACCAGCCGGTGTAAAAACCATTGGTTTCAATGGCCGGCAAAAACTCTTTTAATTGGCCGGCGTTGCTCTTACAGGCATGATAGCGCAGGGCCAGCCAGAACACACCCACATCTTTACTGTTGTTGCGTTCCCAGGCACCTGTTTGAAAATACAGGCCCATTGCCCCAAAGCTGTTTAAAAAGTTGGTAGGCTTGCCTGTAAGCGGGTTGCTTATCTCGCCGGTGCGGATGCCCGTAAGCACCCGTTCGCCCACCTGGTACAGCAGCCCCGGTTTGGTGGTAACGTTTTTTTTTGTAAAAAACTGCACCCCTTCTATGCTTACATTTATTAAGCCGCTGAGCGGATTAATATATTCGTTTACAAGGTGCATATTGCTTTTATTAAGCGCTGTACCGGGTGTGGTGTTTTGAAAAGTGTTGTTGCTTACACCGCCATAAAAAGAAATGGGTATGGCGAATTTACCCGGCTCGCCAATAAAGAGCCGTATAAACCTGGCGCTGGCATTTACTTGGCCATTGCTTACAATATCTATAAAACCGGAGGTGAAGATTTCGGGTTTAGCACCCTGGGCTTGCCGAAGGGGAGTTTTTACAACAGTATCATTTATTTGCACAGCCTTGTTTGCCGGATTACTAAAAGAAGAAACCTCTTTTGCCTGCGCTATGGCCATCTTACCTGTAGCGAGACACAGCCATAGTAATATCGGCAAAAGAGGTTTCATGAGAATTCCTAGATAACGAATTAGAATTCAGAATCAACCAAATTATGTCTTTTCATGAATCTAGACTTGATGTTCAGGTAGCCACCCAAAAGGCCAACTCCAGAAGGCACCATTATTAAGGACAAGAAAATTAACCAAAGCGTATCTTCAAAACTAAGCCTAAACAATTTTGAAATAAGAAAGTCAAATAATATAGCCTCCAAAAGTAATATTATAAAAAAATGCATTTTTGACTTAAGGGTAAACTTTGTGTACCTGAATATTTGTTTTCGAATACGCATAGTTTTGATATTAAAAAAGTTCACTTATCGCATGGCCAATTAATGATACACAGGAACTTGCTCCTGCACCTGCTAATCCTCCTGCTATAGCACCCCACAATCCTCCTGCATAAGTAGCTCCAAGTCTTCCGCCACGATAAGCCCCAGAAACATCAGATGCACCGATTCTCCACCACGGAATTCTCTTGTATGGCTCATTCCGAACTAAATAACAAGGCCCCGAAACAATTTGCACAGAATTTTGCACACTCCCAACATCATGTCTGCCATTGAAAGCGGCATAATAATAGTCAAAATTGTCTTTCCAAAAACCCATAGAATGTTTCGCTGTAGCGGCAGTTAAACCACATACCTTTTTTTCTGACTCACTATTCAATGATTCTGATTCAACACGCAGACTCTCCATCTTCTGAGTAAAAAGATCAAATGAAATCCTCTCGTCTGTAAAATCCTTCAAAGTTGAATTAATTCTACACATAATATCTTTTGCATTTAGCGACATCAAAGTAGGTTCAGTACATAAATTAATATCTTCCTTGACAAAAGTGTCAAAATCCCCATTAAAAGTTACTGAGACATTTATTCCTTTTGTTTGACAAAAACTAGTCAGATATGAGCATACCGCTGAATTAAAATTCTTATTGCCTGGTTTGATACCTGATTCTAACAAATTATCAAGCACATATTTTACTGCCTGATTGTGCCAATCTCCAACAATGTCTGTATTATAATTGCCGCATTTTTGAGCAAAATCCGCATCAACATTATTCACAATAACTTTTATGGGATAGTTTTCTTCCTGTGCAAAAACTTTATTCACAGGGGTTAATACCAGTGATACGATAAATAATAAAAACATCTTTTTCATAATAATTATTTTCCTGCCTACTCTTTTCAATACCCGGTTTTCGGCTTTCCCGTGGCACTTGGCTGTGGTGCACATCACAATTACATGCTGCACCAAAACTACCAGCCACACCAACCGCCGCCATGTGAAAACCACCATGAAAAAAATGTTCTTTCCTGAAAATTGGCGTTGAAACCCTCAGTTATTTCTGCTGTTTTACACCCGTCAAAGAGCTGTTTACACCCAAATTTCCTGATGTTTTTCTGAAAGATAACGGGAAAAACAACATTTTAAAACGTTTTTTTCTGAGAAGCCCCGGCTGCCACCACCACACAAATAACACTCCTGCAGTATTGCTGTGGTACCACAATAACAAACAGGAGTGTTTACAGGTATGATAAATTGATAAGGCTTGCCGCAATTCCACAGCACAGCCAAAAATGATACAGCCCAACGTAACCGCAAGGGGAAAAAAAACATTTTATGGCGTTTTTTTCGGAAAGCAACTTTTATCAACTGTTTATCAAAGCAAGTATCTTAGCTGTTAACAATTACAATATGTGGTATGAAAGACTTTTGAATGAACTTTCTGAAAATTATTATTCTCAGGTATTTCTTTTTGTTGCTGAGGTGATGGCCCTCGTATTAGGGATTTTGTATGCCAGAAAGTATAAGGCCGGCAGGCTGTTTATTTTCTATATCGCTTTTGATTTGGCAATAATGGTAATTGATTGGTTCCTGATAGCCTTTCCTTTTTATCCCAAAAAAATAATTTCTCTTTTTGCATATATAACCAACACATTAGTAGCTCTGGTTGAACTGGGTGTCTATTTTTATTTCTTTTCGCTTGTAATAACTCGCAAAGACATAAAAAAAACACTATTACTCCTATTTGCTTTTTTCTTTCTCATTGTTCTTGTTTACATTTTAACTCGGTTCCATTTTCTTTCAATACGGTACAGGTATATGTCTTATATTATTGGTGCTTTGGAATTTCTGCTTTTAATTTTTCCTTGTATAGTATATTTTAGACAGGCACTGAATAATGCCACAAGCATGTCTATTATAGAAAAGCCTTCGTTTTGGATTGTTACAGGTATATTCATTTTCTCAACAATATCAATACCTGCATATTTAATTCTTAGCTACATAGCTGTTTACAAAAACATACTATCTCCATTATTCAGCGCCACCCTATATTATGTGCCTTTCGCCATTAATTTTCTCTTCCTTTCCAAAGCTTTTTTATGCAGAAAACCCCTTACGATATAATCATATTTTTTACTGTTGTAATTGCCCTTATCCTGTTTATGGCAGGGTTTATTATCAGCATGATACTTCTATATCGAAAACGGCAACTTGCATTTGAAAAAAATATCGAACAACTGAAACTTGACCACGAAAAAAACAGCCTGAATGCACAGGTTGAAATACAGGAACAAACCCTGCAGCATTTTTCGAGAGAAATTCATGATAATATCGGGCTTTCGCTTACACTGGCCAAGTTGCAGCTCAATACATTTGACTGGAACGATAAGGCCGGCTCCGCCGGCAAGCTTGAACTGTCAATTGAACTGCTCACCAAATCAATTGCCGAACTTAACCAACTTTCCCGCAGCATGAACACCGGGCAAATAACACAAATGGGGCTGCTTAGCGCTGTTGAAGATGAACTGAACCGCATAAAACAGGCAGGCCTTTTTGCTGTTGACTATACACTTACCGGCAACACCATATATATGGATGCGCAGCGGGAATTAGTTATCTTCCGCATCATCCAGGAGGGGTTCAACAACATTATCAAGCATGCCAGGGCAACGAGGGCCATATTGCATATACATTATAACGAGACAAAACTCATCATCACTATTTCTGATAACGGCATCGGCTTTGATGCCGGCCTGTGTAAACTGCACAACCGGGCAGGCTTAAAAAATATGGAGAGCCGTACAAAAATGCTGGGCGGCGAAATGATTACCGAAAGCATACCCGGCAAAGGAACCACCCTTAACTTTACCATCCCCTTTGAACAAAATGAACAATAGCACCTCTTTTATAAAAGTTGCCCTTGCCGATGACCATGTATTGCTGCGCAATGCACTGGCCCAGCTTATTGACGGGTTTGGCAACTGCAAAACCATACACCAGAGCGGAAACGGCCTTGAACTGACCGGACATATTAAGAACGGCAATATGCCTGATGTGGTACTGCTTGACCTGAATATGCCCGGAATGGATGGCTTTGAAACAGCAGACTGGCTGCATAGTAACTGCCCGCAGGTATTCGTACTGATGCTTACCATGTACGACTCAGAACTGTCGCTTATCCGGCTGCTGCAATCGGGTGTACGGGGTTTTTTAAAGAAAGACATTCATCCCGCCGAACTGAAATTAGCCATACAAACAGTGATGCAAACGGGCTATTACTATTCTAACCACACCACCGGCAGAATAATTAACCTGTTTAAGAAAGATGACAGCGGCGGAAGCGGCCTGCAGAAAGCCATGCTTACCAGCCAGGAACTGGAATTTCTGAAATTAGCCTGTTCCGATCTTACATATAAGGAAATTGCCCTGCAAATGCACCTGAACCCCCGCTCGGTTGATACCCTTCGTGACCAGCTATTTCAAAAATTAGATGTTAAGAGCAGGGTGGGGCTGGCCATTGTAGCCCTTAAAAACGGGGTGGTTACTGTATAACCCTGCTGCATTTTCAAAAACTCTTTCTTAATAGAACTAACTACAGCAGAAAGCAGGGTTCAGGATAAATGCCCAAGGGCAAACGCATCTGAATACTACTAATTGGGACACGGATGCCACGGATTAAACGGAATTTTATGGTTTAGACAAATGATGATACAAATTTTATCTGACTAATAAAGGATGAACACGGATAATCCGCCTTCGGCGGATGCCGGATTATAAAAGCAATCCA
>CALLZY010000230.1 GCA_937858715.1 uncultured Chitinophagaceae bacterium
AAAGACAATAAACTTATTATTCTGGTGGTGGAAGGCCGGAATTCCAATGCAGGAGGGGCTACCCTTACTCAGGAGGCACAAATATTAAAAGATATTGGCTGTTGGGAGGCCCTTAATCTTGATGGTGGTGGCAGCAGTTGCCTGCTCATTAATGGTAAAGAAACCATTAAGCCGTCTGACAAATCCGGGCAGAGGCCTGTGCCTGCTGTATTTATTATCCGTCAGAAGTAACTGATCTGCAATTTCCTGTGCCGCTATTATTAATTTTTTTCAAATATGCTGCTCTTTTTTGGCATGGTTTTCTGTGTTAATAAAGTCTAAAAACAAGCATATGAAAAGAATAACAATTATTATTTCCGTAATTCTGGTTGCATTTGCCGCAGTACTGGTTGCCTGTTCTAAGGATGATGAAACTTCAACGACTTTAAAAATCAGGCTAACAGATAATCCAGTTGCTGCCGAAGAGGTGAATGTAGATATACAGCAGGTAAGAGTCAATTTGAGTGATGACTCCACCAGCTGGATTGACCTTACTACAAATGCCGGTGTTTATAATTTGCTTGGTTTGCAAAATGGCGTGGATACACTGCTTGCAAGCGGAGTTCTTCCTACGAACTATGTAAAGGAGATCAGGTTTGTACTGGGAGCCAGCAATTCTATTAAAGTTGCGGGAATTACATACCCTCTTACAATTCCAAGCGGATCAGAATCTGGGTTGAAAATTAAAGTGAACAAACAGCTTAATGCCACTCTGGACTCGCTGCTGATTGATTTTGATGCTGCATTGTCTGTACACCAGATCGGTACTGGAACGTATCATTTAAAACCTGTTTTGAAAATTAAATAAACGTAGTCTGTCCTTTCTTAATAACAAAGCCCTGTATTATACAGGGCTTTTGTAAACCTATATTAAGCTGGATACTATTCCCATACCAAGGCGCTGGCACCAAGAATTGCTGCATCAGCTTCTTTAAGCTGACTGAATACCAGCTTCACTTTATTTCTGAAAATCTGGATCAGATTTTCTTCCATAGCATTTCTGGTTGGTGTCATTATCAGGTCGCCGGCTTTTGTAAGGCCACCAAACAATACAATGGCTTCTGGTGAAGAGAACATTATAAAGTTTGCCAGGGCTTCGCCCAGTATCTGTCCGGTAAATTCAAAAATCTGGTTGGCTATTTTGTCACCTTTGATAGCACATTCATACACTGTCTGGCTGGTCAGTTCTTCTTCTGAATAATCTCGCAGCAAACTTGCTTCATTTGGATTCTCAGCCAGCAGTTCAAGAGCTGTTTCCCTGACTCCGGTTGCCGATGCATACGATTCAAGAACTCCTCTTATGCCAGTGCCTTTGTGCAGGCGTCCTCCCGGCCGGATGATAGTATGGCCTAATTCACCGGCAAATCCATCATGTCCAAGAACGATTTTTCCGTCAATAACAATTCCGCTGCCAACACCCGTACCAAGTGTGATGGTTATGAAATGTTTCATTCCTTTGGCGCAGCCATACATCATTTCGCCAACTGCAGCTGCATTAGCATCGTTGGTCAGTTTAGTGCGAAGCCCAAATTTTTCAGAAACCATTTTTGCCAAAGGAACAATTCCTTTCCAGCGGAGATTAGGGGCATATTCCACATTACCGGTATAGTAGTTCCCATTAGGGGCACCCATTCCAATGCCGGCAATCTTTTCAGCACCTCCCACTTTTTCAATAATGGGAGAGAGCCCTGTGTATAAATCATCAATGAATTCCTGAACAGAATCATGGCCGTTTGTAAGCACCCTGTTCTGGTCAATGATATTTCCTTTGCGGTCAACTACTCCAAACTTGGTATTGGTACCGCCAACATCAATACCAATTGCGTATTCTTTCATAATATAAATTTGAATTCATCTAAATTAATGCCCGCCTTTGCTTCCTTCAAGATGGTCATAATCGATACCCTGAGATTTCAAGATACCCTTCACTCCAATCGCATAGTAGGCCAAATAAGCAAAGCAGGCAATGCCAACAACATATGACATGCTAATGCCAAGCAGATGGTCTGCGGAAAGGTAACCTTGCAAAACACTTACTAACCCACCACCACAAATCATGAATATTAGAAAGTTAGAACCTTCGCTAGTGTGTTTACCCAAACCAGATATTGAAAGAGTGAAGATACAAGGCCATAATGTAGAACAGAAGAGACCTACGCTGCATATTGCATATACACTGATGTTGTGGTCAGGCGAGAACATTGCAACCAGCAGGGCAGAAATACCACAAATACTGAAAATAAGCAGTTGTCTTGACGGGTTACCTTTACTCAGAAAGTTTGCTGCGATAAGAACAAGAATAACCACCGCATACACATAAAATGGTTTCAGGTCGCTTTTGGCAATACTGTTTACCAGCAAGAAAACACCAAAGGCAAGGTATGGCATCAAAAACTGAAGTATCTTTTTTGTACTTGCAGAAAAACCAAACGCCTCAGCAGATGATGTCCAACGGCCAATCATCAAACTTGCCCAGAACAAAGAAATATAGGGAGCTGTTCCGCTGGTAGGAGTTCCTAATTTCTGTTTCATATATTCAGGAAGGTTTGCCGCAGTACTTACCTCTACACCAACATAAACAAAGATGGCAATCATGCCAAGTACTAACTGCGGGTATTTGAATGGCGAACCTCTGTCCTTCCAATTTGATACAGATTCTGCCAAATCCTCAGTATTACTCACTAACTGATTTGGCACTGACGAGAAATAGAAAATAGCAGCAACTATTAAAAATGCTGCTCCCAGAATAAGATAAGGTGTCTTAACTGTACTGAGTGAGCTTACAATTACTGTTGATACACTGCCAAAAATTGCCAGTTTTACGATTAAAGGGCCGATGGTAGTTCCCAGGTTATTGATACCTCCAGCCATACTCAGGCGTTGAGAACCGGTACTGGCACTACCCATATTAATGGCAAGCGGATTAGCCGCTGTTTGTTGGAGTGAGAAACCAAGTCCTATAATAAATAAACCCGAAATAAAAAGAGGAAATGACTCAGAACCGGCAGCCGGAATGAACAATAATGTGCCAACAGCAGATATAATGAGACCAATACTAATACCGTTTTTATATCCTATCTTATTAAGTAAATCCTGCTTTAGCATTCTACTGATAATAAAATAGAGAATAGACCCAACAGAGTATGCAACGTAAAAAGCAAACGATACCATTTGCGCCTGCACTTGTGTAAGATGAAGTTTCTCTTTAAAGACCGGAATTAAAATGTCGTTTGATGCAGCTACAAAACCCCAGAAAAAGAAAACGCTGACCAGGACGCCAAACTGCGACCATTTTGTTTGTTGATTCATTGCAATCGATATTTAGTGAAGTAAGTTATAAGCGATGAAGGTATTATAAAATACATTGCCAATGACTGCTATTGATAAATATCAGGTGGCCTGTGTATAAAAATAGTTTTGTTTTGTTTAGGGATATTCTAAAAATTGAAAAATATCATAAGAAAATTACCTTTGAATCATTCTGCCAATCAGAATAAACCCCTATTTTTCCATTCAAATCATTACTATACTTATGGAGATTGTGCATGTTGCCGCCGAATGTTATCCTGTTGCTAAAGCCGGAGGCTTGGGTGATGTGGTGGGTGCCCTGCCAAAGTATCAGCAGCAACTGGGACATATTGCCAAAGTGGTAATGCCGATGTACCGGACAAAGTTTCTCTACACTCATCAATGGGAACTTGTGCATGAGAGTACGCAGCATATAGGGCCGCATAGTTTCCGGTATAGTGTAATAAAAGAGAAAACCAATGTGCTGGGTTTCGATTTATACCTTATTGATATTAATGGTCTCCTTGACCGGGAAAAAATTTACGGCTACAGCGACGACACGGAGCGGTTCCTTGCCTTTCAGGTGGCAGTTTGCGACTGGATGAATCAATGGCAGCACAATCCCGATGTCATACACTGTCACGACCATCATACAGGACTTATTCCATTCATGATAAAATATGCTTTTGAATTCAGGCAAAAGCTTTCCGGAATTCCAACTGTGTTTACTGTGCATAACGCACAATACCAGGGCTGGATTGGCTGGGATAAGTATTACCTGCTTCCGGCCTATGATTCCTGGAAATGGGGAATGCTTGATTGGAATAATACTATCAATCCGCTGGCTTCTTCTATTAAATGTGCCTGGAAAGTAACTACGGTAAGCAACAGTTACCTTGATGAGTTAAAAGGTGCAGCAAACGGCCTGGAAAAACTGTTTCAGTATGAGCAAGGGAAAAGTGCAGGTATTCTTAACGGAATTGATACACAGGTTTGGGATCCGGTTACTGATACTATGATTGTGACCAATTATGACCCTGAACTGGTAGCCAAGGGCAAGAAAAAGAATAAGACTGAACTTGCGGGACAATTTGGTTTGGATCCTGAAAAGCCTCTGGTATCATTTATTGGAAGGCTGGTGGATGAAAAGGCCGCTGATTTATTGCCGGAAGCTATCAGCCAGTCTATCTATCAGCATCATGGCAATGTTAACTTTCTTGTGCTTGGCTCTGGTGATCCTTATGTTGAAGACCAGTTAGATCAGTTGAAACACCAGTTCAAAGGATATTACAATTCATTTATAGGTTACAGCGAGCCTTTAAGCCATTTAATTTATGCCGGTTCAGATTTTCTGTTGATGCCAAGCAGGGTAGAGCCATGCGGATTGAACCAGATGTATGCTTTACGGTATGGAACAGTTCCTGTGGTAAGAAATATCGGAGGCCTAAGGGATACTGTAACTGATATGGGTGATTGGCAGGGCAATGGAATCCGCTTTGACCAGGCTTCTGTGTGGGATATAACTTATTCAGTGGGCCGTGCCATCGATTTGTATAATAATAAACAGGAATTATATAACTGGATGCGCAGTCATATGATGACTATCGATCACTCATGGGACTACTCAGCCCAGCAGTATATAGATTTGTATCAATCGCTTAAATAGAAAAATTTTAGTTATGAAAAAGACGATAAGCCATATTGAGAATGAGATTTTGAGCATTATTCTTGGCGGCGGTGCCGGCACAAGGTTATCTCCGCTTACATCGAGCCGTTCTAAACCCGCCGTACCGATAGCAGGGAAATACCGCTTAGTGGACATTCCTATTTCCAACTGTTTGCACAGTAATATCAACAGGATGTTTGTACTTACACAATTTAATTCTGCTTCACTAAACAGGCATATAAAAAACACTTATCATTTCAGTGCTTTCAGCAAAGCGTTTGTAGATATTCTTGCTGCTGAACAAACTCCCGACAACCCGACCTGGTTTCAGGGCACTGCTGATGCTGTAAGGCAAAGTCTGCGTCACATTGAGAGATTTGAAAGCGAATACATCCTGATACTTTCCGGCGACCAGCTCTACCAGATGGATTTTGCGAAAATGCTGGATAACCATAAAGAGCTGGGTGCAGACATTTCTATTGCTACAATACCAGTAACAGAAAGAGAAGCTCCTGAATTTGGTATTCTGAAGTCGGCAGACGGTTTGATTACTTCTTTCATTGAAAAACCAAAGGCAGAATTATTGCCCGATTGGCTGAGCGATACCGGCGATATGATGCGTGGTATGGGCAGAAATTACCTGGCATCGATGGGTATCTATATTTTCAACCGGAGATTGCTTTTCGATTTGCTGCAGAATGAATTTGCAGACGCAACTGATTTTGGTAAAGGAATTATTCCGCAATCAATAGACAAATACACAGTTGCAAGCTATCAATATGACGGATACTGGACAGATATCGGAAATATTTATTCCTTCTTTGAAGCAAACCTGGGATTGACGGCTGATCTGCCTGATTTTAACCTTTTCGATAATGAAAATGCAATTTACACCAGGCCAAGGATGCTTCCTCCGGCTAAAATAAGCGGCACTACATTGGAAAAAACACTTGTGGCCGAAGGTTCAATTATTCATGCTTCACGGATTGAAAGGTCTGTAATTGGTATTCGCTCCAGGGTGGGGCATGGTACAACCCTGGTAAGTACATACCTGATGGGAAGTGATTTCTATGAAACCCTTACCGAAATAGCTAATGCAAAGGCTAATGGAATTCCTGTGATCGGTATCGGCGAAAGATCCTATATATCAAATGCAATAATTGATAAGAATGTGCGGATTGGTAATGATGTGCGGATAAACGGAGGTCCACATCTTGAAAATACAGACAATGCGCTTTATACGGTGAAAGATGGAATAGTTGTGGTCAAGAAAGGAGTTACCATACCGAATGGTTATGTAATCTAATAATAAACAACATATTAGACTGTTTGTAAAAAAGTACACTAAATGTGTACTTTTTACATATTATTCCTACCTTCAACTTCTAATTCTGAAAGTAAAACGATTGTTTATGTCAACAGCTTACACTGGCGTAAAGCCTAAACTTGGGATTGCAGAGATAATAAATATGAGTGTTGGATTTTTTGGAATCCAATTTGGGTGGGATTTACAGCGGGCAAATATGGGTAGGATTTATGAGAATTTGGGTGCAAATCCTGATGAAGTACCACTTTTGTTTTTGGCAGCACCGCTAACTGGTTTATTGGTTCAGCCTATTATCGGATATATGAGTGACCGGACCTGGCATCCGAAATGGGGAAGGAGAAGACCTTATTTTATGATAGGAGCCATATTGAGTTCCATTGCTTTAATATTTATGCCTCATAGCAGTGAATTATGGATGGCCGCAGGACTTTTGTGGGTGTTAGATGTCTTTGGAAATGTTTCTATGGAGCCTTTCAGGGCCTTTGTTACAGATAAACTACCAGATTCGCAAGTAAACAGAGGCTTTGTAATGCAGAGCCTTATGATTGGGTTGGGAGGCAGTATTGCTTCTTCTTTACCATGGATTATGAGAAATGTATTTCACATCTCAAACACTGCTGAGAAAGGAACTATTCCTGAGAATGTTAAATGGTCATTTTATACTGGAGCTTTTTTCTTTTTAGCTGCGGTATTATATACTGTTTTCACAACTAAAGAATATCCCCCTTCAAATCTTCCCAAGAAAGAAGAAAAGGAAAAAACCAGCATATTCTCTGGATTTAAGGAAATATTCAGCTCACTAGGAAATATGCCTGATCAAATGAAAAGAATTGCAGTAGTTCAGTTCTTCACATGGCCCGGTTTATTTCTAATGTGGTTTTATTATACAACGGCAGTGGCTGTAAATGTTTTTGGTGGAATAAATGATAGAGACCCTGTTTATGCTGAAGGGGCTGATTTTGCTGGTCTTACATTGGCCTTTTATAATGTTGTCACCTTTGTTTTTGCCTTCATATTACCTACTATAGCTGACAAATTAGGCAGAAAACTTACTCATAGTATATGTTTGCTTGCAGGAGCTATTGGTTTAATAAGTGTAGGCTGGGTTCAAGATAAGTATATGCTTTATCTGAGTATGACTGGTGTAGGCATAGCTTGGGCAAGTATTTTATCTATGCCATACGCCATGCTAAGCGGTTCATTGCCAAAACACAAAGTAGGTATTTATATGGGGATTTTTAACTTCTTTATTGTATTACCTGAAATAATAGCCTCCCTTGGATTCCAGGGAATAATGAAGAATGTTTTGCATAATGACCGGCTTCTTGCAATTCAGATGGGTGGTGGTCTTTTCGTTTTAGCTGCCCTCTTATGTTTTCTGTTAATAAAAGAAAATAAGCAAGTTGTAACTGAATAAAATAGTTTTATGAAACATATTCTTTTTGCACTGTTACTTTTAGTACAGGGGGCTTTGTATGCCCAAACCATCTATCCCACACATTGGTTCACCGGGATGAAGAACCCAAACCTGCAGTTAATCATTCATCGTGATAGGGTAGCACAGGAGAAAATTTCAATGTTGCCATATGCAGGTGTTAAACTGCTCAAACAAACTAAAGTTGAAAACCCAAATTACCTGTTTATTGATTTGCAAATTACTACTGCAGCAAAACCAGGGAAAATAAAATTCCGGATTGATAACCTACAATCACCTGAGGCAGTTTCGTATAGAACGTTTGAATATGAACTGAAAGCCAAAAGCAAAGAGAACGGAAAATCAAGAGTACGGGGAGTTACGTCAGCAGATATGGTTTACCTGCTTATGCCAGACCGTTTTAGCAACGGAGATCCTGCAAACGATTATTTTGCAGATATGCGGGATATAGGCCACGACAGGAATAATCCGTTTGACAGGCATGGTGGCGACCTGAAAGGTGTGCAGGATAAACTGGATTACATAAAAGACCTAGGCGCAACCGCAATCTGGATGACACCGGTTGTTGAAAACGATATGAGCCGCACCATGGAAGGTGGCACCTCCCGCAGCACCTACCATGGATATGCATTCACTGACCAATACAATGTAGATAAGAGGTTAGGTGGTAATCAGGCATACAAAAATTTAGTTGACGAATCACATAAAAAAGGATTGAAAATAGTTCAGGATGCGGTGTATAACCATATAGGGAACGACCATTGGTCAGTAAGGGATATGCCAATGAAAGACTGGCTGAACCAATGGCCGGCTTATACAAATACTTCATACAAAGATCAGCCGCTTGTTGATCCTTACGCATCAGCAATGGATAAGAAAGTGACTGAGGATGGATGGTTTACTCCATTTTTGGTTGATCTTAACCAGAGGAACCCGTTCGTATCAACATTTTTGATTCAGTATGCTGTGTGGGCTACAGAGGAATTTGGAATAGATGGCTGGCGGGTGGATACCTATTTTTATAGCGACCCAGTTTTTCTTAATAAAGTTAATGAGGCTTTATACCGTGAGTTTCCTTCTGTGACAGTATTTGGCGAAGTGTGGGTACATAGCGTTACCAACAGTGCTTACTTCTGCGAGAACAATATGAACCTCCCATTTAAACACAACAGCCAGGGAGTTACTGATTTCCCGCTATATTTTGCAAGCCTTGATTTGCTAAATCAGCCATTTGGCTGGAACGAAGGGGCCAATAGATTCTATCAGACTTTGGCGCAGGATGTTCTTTATAAAAACCCGATGCGAAACTGTCTGTTCCTCGACAACCATGATATGAACCGGTTTTACTCAATGGTGGGAGAGGACTTTATGAAATACAAGATGGGTATTAACCTGCTCTTTACCCAGCGGGGTATTCCACAACTGTATTATGGCACTGAAGTGTTAATGAAAAACTATAAAGACCCCTCTGATGCGGAGGTGCGGAAAGATTTTCCGGGTGGCTGGCCGGGTGATGCACAAAATAAGTTTCTGGCTTCAGGAAGAAATGCACAGGAGAACGAAGCGTTTAATTACACAAAAACCTTAGCTCTTTTCAGGAAGAATTCTTCTGCGATAACCACAGGAAAACTGATGCAGTTTGTTCCCAAAGATGGCTTCTATGTCTATTTCAGATATGATAATAAACAAACAATTATGGTGATTTCAAATACGGGGAAAAACTCTTACAACCCTGATTGGAGCTTCTATAAAGAACGGCTTAATGGTTTTAGTAAAATGAAAAATGTAATTACCGGAGAAGTAACGGGGTTTGATGGGTTTGAGATAAAACCTAAAGAAAGCTTTGTTTTTGAACTTCTAAAATAAAAAAGGGCTTAATGCCCTTTTTTATTTACAGGAATGTATTCCACAAAAACTGATTTGTCCACTGTTTTGAATCTTCATCGTCATCTTCGCTCATCCATTCTTTTATCCTGCTGTG
>CALLZY010000231.1 GCA_937858715.1 uncultured Chitinophagaceae bacterium
CACCGGTTGAGGATAATGGACATTTCGCTGGATGACCAGTACAGCTACCGCAACGGAAAGATTGTGTATGCGGCTTATGAAAACGATGCAAGGTGGCAGTGGAGGGATTACAGTGTAATAAAACTACTGGACGTAAAAACAAACAGTCAGAAGACCTTAACTGCCAAGTCGAAGTATTTTACTCCTGATATTTCGGAAGACGGAACGAAAGTGGCTGCTGTTCAGGTGGCAGAAAACGGAAAGAGTGAGCTGCATGTGCTGAGTGCTGAAGACGGGAAGGTGCTTAAAACAATCCAGTCATCTGAGATTAACCTGTTCGCCGACCCGAAGTTTATGAATGAGAATACTATTGTAACGGCAGTACGGCTGAACGACGGAAGAATGGCTTTGGCAACCGCAGAAATAAGTTCGGGAATTTTAAAAAGAATTACACCGCCTTCTTACAATGTGGCAGGCTATCCCTGTGTGCATAACGGACTGATATATTTTACGGCTTCATATGAGGGCAATGATGATGTATTTGTTTTTAACCCGATTGTGAACACCATACACAAACTTACGAATGGACCGCAGGGAAGTTATTTTGTGAATGTATCGGGCAATACGATGACCTGGTCGGCCTTTACCAGCGAAGGTTACCAACTGAAGCAGCAGGACATGAAAAGTATTGACTGGAAATTAGTAAGCAATGCTGCTGCAGAGAAGCTGGAAAGTAAATACGCTGTTGGAGCGGAAGAAGTGACCGGAGATATTTTATTGTCTAAAGTGCCGCCAAGAAGTTTTGATGTAAAAGACTATAAAAAAAGTACAAAGCTGATAAATATCCATAGCTGGCGGCCCTATTATGAAGACCCGGTTTTTACATTTTCTCTTTATGGGCAAAATGTGCTGAATACGCTGGAAACAGAATTGTATTACCAATACAACCAAAATGATAAGACCAATGCTGTTGGCTTTAATGCTGTGTTTGGAGGATTCTTCCCATACCTGAACGCAGGAACAGAATATACTTTCAATCGTGAAGCATTATATGGAACAAAGCTGCGGCAGTGGGGACAGTTAGATACAAGAATCGGTTTGAGCCTGCCGTTAAGCAAAGCGAAAGGGCAAACTTACCGCAACTTTAGTGTGAGCAGTTTTTATGTGTTACGCAGTGAGTTTAATAAGGGGTTGTTTAAAGATTCAGTGGATGGTTCGTTTACCTACTTATCTCATAATATTTCGTGGAGCCAGCAGGTGGAGAGGGCAAGGCAGCATATTCTGCCAAGGTTGGGTTATTCTGTTTCTGCAGGTTTGCGCCATGCGGTGAGTGTAGTAGAAGGGCGGCAGTTTGCAGGGAATGCTGCATTGTACCTGCCCGGTGTGATGAAGAATCATAACCTGGTATTGAATGGCTCCTGGCAGGAAAGAGATACGCTGCGGCAGGTTTTGTTCAGTGACCGGTTTGCCTATTCAAGAGGATATACAGGCAGGTATTTTTCAAGGATGTGGAAACTGTCTGCCAACTATCATTTCCCGCTATGGCATACTGACTGGGGTTTTGGAAACATACTGTACCTGCAGCGGGTAAGGGCTAACGCCTTTTATGATTTTACGAAAGTGTATTCCACAAACAAATTGCTTACGGCTGACCAGCGCAGTGTTGGCGGAGAAATGTTTTTTGATACCAAATGGTGGAACCAATATGAGCTGACCTTTGGTTTCAGAGTAAGCCATTTGCTTGACAGGGACCAGTATGATGGCTGGAAAGGAACACTGTTTGAGATAGTGATGCCGGTGAGTAT
>CALLZY010000232.1 GCA_937858715.1 uncultured Chitinophagaceae bacterium
ATGATTTGCTGAAAAGATTTAGCGGTGGAGAACATACCATTTTGCTGCGGTTGTCACAGGTTTTGGAACGGTCAAAAGGTTTCGATCCCTCAACTGCAGGTACAAAGTATTTGGGTAGTCCGCAGAGGATATTTTTTCGATACCGCTACACGTATAAAAACCTGTTGCAGTACGGACTAACTGGTGATAAAGATGCAGGAGAGCAGTTTTTTAGTGGTAAACAGAAGTATGGATTTGATTTTTATTCATTCCACTTTTTTGTCAGGAAGACAGGAATTATCCAGGCTTTGGCTCTTGGAGATTATACTGTCAATCTTGGCCAGGGGCTCATTCACTGGCAAAATCTGGCGTTTAAGAAAAGTGTGGATGTAATGGGAGTAAAGCGGCAGTCAGCGGTATTAAGACCATATACATCTTCAGGCGAATTCTATTTTCACCGGGGAGCAGCAATAACAATCAGGCGGCGTAGAATGGAATCTACGGTATTTTTTTCTTTCAGGAAACTGAGTGCAAATTATGTTGCCGATACAGTTAACCATGAGGATTACATTTCTTCATTCCTGAATTCGGGGTATCACCGAACTGAAAGTGAAATATCTGACCGAAACAGACTTTCGCAAATCACCGCCGGGGGAAATGTCGCCTACAAGGGCCGCAACTTTCATGTAGGAGTAAATGGGGTGTATTACAAGTTTTCTTTGCCTGTGCAAAAAAGAGATGCGCCATATAATCTTTATGCAATCAGCGGCAGCAACTGGTATAATGAAAGTATTGATTACAGTTTTACATTCAGAAACCTGCATTTTTTTGGTGAGGCGGCCATTGCTAAGAACAATCATATAGCTGTTGTAAACGGTTTGCTTGTAAGTGTTGATCCGAAAGTTGATTTATCCGTTTTGCATCGTTCTGTCAGCGCAGGATACCAGGCAGTAAATGGCAATGCTTTTACTGAGAACACATTTCCAACAAATGAGAACGGAATTTATGCCGGAATTACTATCAGGCCATATACAGGATGGAAAATCGATGCTTATTGCGACTTTTTCAGATTTCCATGGTTGAAGTACCAGGTTGATGCTCCTTCAAACGGAAACGATTACATGATCCAGATAACTTATTCTCCAAATAAGCAGGCAGAAGTTTATACAAGATTCAGATGCGAATCAAAAAAAGGCAATCAGCCTGATAACAGCACAGCTGCTAATTATCTTGTGTCATTACCCCGGAAAAACTGGCGTACTCAGGTGAATTTCAAGATCAGTAATGCGATAACATTAAGAACAAGGGCGGAACTGATATGGTATGATAAAGACGGGGTCAATGCTGAAAATGGGTTCTTGTTTTTTCAGGATGTTATTTACAAGCCCTTACTAAGTCCTTTTTCGGCAGGTATAAGACTGCAGCATTTCAATACAGATGGCTATAATTCAAGAATTTATGCCTACGAAAATGATGTTCCATATAGTTATTCAATCCCATCTTTTTTTGGCCAGGGTCTGCGATATTATCTGAATCTCGGGTATGACATATCGGATAAAATGTCAATATGGTTGAGGA
>CALLZY010000233.1 GCA_937858715.1 uncultured Chitinophagaceae bacterium
TTCATTTTGCTTCTCAGGCAGCCGATGGTATCAGGAGTGGGCAGCAGGGTTTTATAGGGAGTTCCCCAGCGCAAAATGGCGGTGCTGAAAGTGGAGGTGGAGTAAGTGAGCCGGGAGATGGGATTAGCAAGGATTTAAATAACAGCATCGGTATTAATGCGGGAAATGAAGATAGAGTTAATTCAGATGGGACACAGAACAACAATAATGATGACTCAAATAATAAAGAAATAGAAGCATCTGAAGGTGAGTTTACTTCTCCGGATGAAGCGGCAAAAGATTGGGGCAAAAAATACAATGATAATTCAATAAAAGATTGCAGAGAGTATAGCTCAACAATATACCAGTATAAAAAGAAAGGGAAAACTTATTATTCTTATACTACTCCTAAAAAAGGTACTGGTGTCAAGACTGCAGAACCGCTTCCTGCACCGAAAGGTGGAACTGCCGTAGCTCGAATACATTCTCATAGCTGTGCCTATAGCGAAAATACAGATGCTTCGGATAATAATTTCTCAAATGGCGATATGTGGGTTTATGTTGAAAAGAGAGTCAATGGTTATGTAACAACTCCAAATGGTTCTTTAAAGAAGTACAATTATAAAACACGACAGACAACAACCCTAAGTACTGAAATGCCAAGCGATACAAGGTATCCTAAACTAAGAAAAAATAAAATTGATTTTGACAAATTACCCAAAAACGAACCTTCTTTATAATATAATTTAACAAATACATAAAAATGAGAACTCCATTCTTATATATACTATTGTTTGCACTTTCTTGCAAAAACTCTTCAAATGAAAGAGTTGTAGTTTCGAAAATCGACAGTTTTATTTCAAATTCAGATACTGTTTTGTATTTCCCAAAAGACTCTTTCTTTTTAGTAAGTGATTCTACTAATAAGGAAGGAGATATAGCTCTTAAGTCGGAATTTTCAAAACTATTACAATCCCTTGATGAACCACTTATTTATAATACAAAGGCTTCGGATACAAACAATAGTCTTAGGCTTTTGTGGATACGAGCCTTTGAAAACCCTATAATCATGAGAATTTCTTCAACGAAGAATAAATATCAGTTGATGATTAAAGAAGCAAAAAAGGAGTACTATAATGATAATGATTATAAATATGTTAAAGTGAAAGATTCGTTAATTTCCATTAGTGAAAAAGAGTGGGAAAATATTTTAGATGCCCTTGATAAGCAGAATTTTTCAAGAGTACCGATAAGCGACCAACTTGGTTTAGTTGAAGATGCAACACACTGGATATTTGAGGTAAAATTAAATAGTAATTACCGCTGTATAACAAGAGTTTTTTTTAATAAAAAATCATTGCAAAATTATATATATATTGATAAGATGCTTCAGCTATCTAAGCCATATATAAGCCTTGAAGAAAAGCGATTAAACGATAAGTAGTGTTTTTGTATAGTGTAATATGTAATAGTCAAAAGTTGTAAAATCTTCTTCGCAGGCCGAGTATAGTATAGCATTAAGCCGCATCATAAACTGGTCGCATTTTACCCGTGATTTGAATACTACTTATTTAGTGAAACAGTATTAAGCATTTTCATCTTAAATGGTAGTTCATTACCTGTTACCTGCATTGTTCCTTTTAATGATAGCTCTGTTTCTGAAGCGATAAGCATGCCCGAACCGGTCTCTATTTCAATAGTTCCGGTTTGTTTGCCTTTCATTGAGGCAACAATATCTGTATTATCAATAATCAAGCTCTTTTCACTAATATCAATTAGTGCATCGGAGATAATTTTTGCAACTCCATTTTTGATAGATACCAATTTATAAATAACAGATGCTGTTACATTTAACTCGCCCCCTACCGGTGTCGAAACACTAATAGTATCTCCCACTTTCATCCTCCTTTCTGAAAAAGTTTTTAAATTACCCTCTACCATCTGTTTAAAGAATTGTTCGTTAAGGTATTGTTTCAGCGAGCCATCAAGCATTTGCCTGGCTTCCTCATCACTTCCTGCAAGACCGGTCATTTTCTCTTTTATCTTTTCTACTCCGTTTATACCAGTCACCGCACCTGTTGTATCTGTATGGGCAGTTATTACCGCATTATCAAAAGCTGCAAACATTTTATCAACCGGCAGTGCAGAAGTTGTTGCATCGGCGGCGTCTAATACTTTTTCTTCATCCATAGCTTTTATTGAGAGCCTGAACTTGTTATACCTGATTGTAAGCATATAGCCGGGCATGGTATCTCTGTCAAATACATATTCTGTACCCAATTCAAGTATATTGCTGTTATCTACATCCTGATCATTTATTTCCTGTTCAATCTCAGATTTATTAATTATCGAGTAAGTATATTTTTTACCCAACTCGGGGTTTAACCTGAATTGAAAATAATCCGGGGTCTTAGCCTCAGTTTTAGTATTATTTCTACTTTTACAGGCGGCAAAACCTGCTATCAAAAAAATAAAAATCCATTTCATATTCATACTTACTATTCTGTTATTGTTTTCCTGCATTTCGCCTTTATTTCATCGAAACAACTTTTGCAAACGATTTCTGCTGCATAGAATGGTTCTTTAAATACTCCTTTCTCTTTCTTTAAACAAACCCAAATATATAAATCTGCTGCCGCTGCAATATGTAACTCCTCCGTTTTTTGCTTTACCCAACGCCTGTCTTCTACCACTATATCAATATTATCGGCCTGAACCCTTGTTTCCAAACATTCGCCTGCCTTTAACTTATACGGCTGCCCGTTTATTGTAAAGTGAAAACTAGCAAAGCCGGGCATTTTATTATTTTTATTTGTGACAATATGAATATTCGTTTGTTGCTGGGCTTGCGTAGTGCCAGATATAACAATTACGCTTAGCAGTACTAAAAGTTTTTTCATCTCATTAATAATCTTTATTTCTATTAAGCTTCCAGAGAAATTCCAGAGAAAAGAAATATTCGGGTTCCCTCTTTGTTTTTACCTGTAAATACATTTCATAGGCCGCATCAATCCTGAACCGCCTGTGACTGTATGACATGGACACCAACTTTGCACCCCAAATATCCTCTATATTATTAAGCCCCTTTGCATAAAATGCTTCAACTCCTATTCCGAATGAGCCTGGATTGTAAAAACCAAAATATACCGGAAGCCATACAGGTGTTTTTGTATAAAGAGTATTTACAGCCCCGGTATTCCCGTCAACAAGAATAAATGGTTTTCTTTTTGTTGGGGCAATTAAAACTCCAGTTGATGCAGTTAGCGACAAATAAGATGTATGGTCGTTTATAGTAAAAAGGCGAAGCGGATAATCGTACCTGATTGTTGGTTGAAAGCCAGGGCCGCCCAAGCCATTCGTTTCAAAATACAGCGGACCATAGCTAAACTTGCCGTGTACGCCTTTTATTCCTGCTGATAATTCAGGTTCATATTCTTTGTCATAACTATACTGTGAGAAACAGAGTACAGGCGCAAAAAAGACAAACAATAAAAACAAACCGAATAACCCCTTTTTCATTTTCTACAATAAATTAAAATGTATATCCAAGCGAAAGACCCAAAGTAATAACAGAGCTACTTCTTGCCCTGTCATATTGATTACTCAAATCTACTGTTCTGAAAACATCCATTACACCCTGAAGATTGAATGTAGCCTGAAAATTACCCGGCTTATAACCTATATGACCGGCTGCTGCCAGGCCCCATCCTGAAACTGATTTTTGATATTGCAGATAATTCAAAATGTCCTCAGAATACGTAAAATGGGGATACCCCTGACTGTAAATACCAAATCCGCTTCCAATTCCCCAAACAATATTGTTATCCATCCACTTTCTGCCACCAAAAGTTAAAGTTGTAACATGAGATGGCCTGTAAGTGTACGTTATAGTTGTTGTACCGGTGGGATCCAATAATTCAGTTTTTGAACCTGCTGCCAGCATATAGGTATGCTCAAGGGCAAACCACATGGCTTTTGCCTCATCCTTATCTATTAATTTCTCTACCCATAACCGGCCAGAAAAACCTGGTCGCCTTACATCACTAAAGCCAAAGGAAGTTGACAGCCCGGCACCGATTGTAATTCTGAAATTCCTGTCTTGTGCGTTGGACACAGAAACAGAACCCATTTGCATTAATATGATAAGTAGGATATTAACCTTTGTAAGATTTATCATAGTCTATCTCGTTATGACTTTTTGGTAAGATTCAAATGTGAGTGAGATTCTTAGGGACAATAAAATAGGCATATTTGAAAATCTAAAAGACATAAAAATAAATTATTTATACTTTTCTAATACTAAGTAGTATTCTTTAAAGTCAACCGAAAGCCCTTTTACAGAGTCTATTTTAAACACTTCTTTTTCATAACATTCTATTATGCAATCAATCATTGAGCATAATGACTCAAAAAAGGGTTCACAATAAATATTTGCCCCCGGACTTACATAGTAGATTGTACTACTTCCGTCAGTTTTAATTAAGTACATCTCAGATTCACCAGAACCAAATATTGGCAAAAATTCGGATGGGTTTTCAAATACCTCATAATCAATATTAATATTATACATTCTAAACAAATCAGTTGTATTAAAAAACTTTCCAAAAGGCAGAATTTCAAGAATTGAATCTTGTATACCATATAAATTCTTTGTCCCTCCACGCCACTTATAAAGAGCTTTGATTTCATCATGGATATTTAACCCATTAAAAATATTTTCTACAAACTCAATAGTTAAACCTGGATTTAGTTGTTCCAATACAGGAGAACCTTTTTTTGTCAAAATATCTTCTAACACATGTAATTTATTTTCAATTGCTATCATAAACACAACTATTTAAAATGGAATTGCTAAAGTGGCTCCACCTGTTGCGGGAGCGGTCGCAAATTTCAATCCCCACCATAAACCATATAAAATTGCTGCTCCTAATGCAATTTTCGCTCCCGTTTTCACAGTTTCTGGTGATAAAACTGGTACTGGAGAAGGAGTCCACTTATAAACATCTTTTGGTCTTAAGATAGGAGCCCTAACAGGTGGAGGGAGTTTCGGAATTAAAATCACTTGTATTTTATCACCCGTATATAACCCTTTTGTCACTGCTGATAACTCAAGTGCCTGGATTCGCTGCTCCCACATCGGAACATATTTAACACTAGCATTTCTACCTTCAAAAGTACAAGCGAAAGGATATTCATCTCGCCAAGGATCAGGCATTGACTTTAATCCGCTTCTTGTCAAATTATTTTTTCTACGTTCCTCTTTCCTTGCAGGATCGCCATCATAGGTCAATAATAGCGGCTTTGGCATACCGTTATTAAAGGCAGGCGTGGTAGCATCTTTAATGTGTTGGTATGTTTGTGGTGTTACAGCTTCAAAAACGTAATAAATAACTATTCTTGGTGAAGGAAGAGTTTCCTCATTAACATCTGGGTTGCCTGGATTCGGTCCATGGCCGATTATTTTATCCTTATTTCCTGTATTAGCAGTAATATTATTGTTCAAGTCCTGGTCAATCCCATCCCCCGGCTCACTTACTCCACCACCACTTTCAGCACCGCCATTTTGTGCAGGAGAACTTCCTATAAAACCCTGCTGCACACTCCTGATACCATCGGCTGCCTGAGAAGCAAAATGAAAATGTGCTGAACCGCC
>CALLZY010000234.1 GCA_937858715.1 uncultured Chitinophagaceae bacterium
CCTGTATTGAAAAATTCATCGGTTGGCATTTGCACAATGGCTTCCACCCAATCTTTTTCAAAAAAGTGTTTACGGATATTGCTTTCTCCGCTACCTGCATCGCCACTAAAAAGAGTAGAACCATTGTGAACCACAATGCTCAAACCATCGTCAGCCAACTTGTGCAAGATGTGTTGGGTAAACAAAAACTGCCCGTCACTAATGGAAGGTAAAGCAACAAACCTTTCAGTAGTGTCGTTGCGGATGTCTTTTTCGTAACCTTTCCAATCCACACCATAAGGCGGGTTGGCAACAATTACATTAAAGGTTTTATCCCAAAATTTACCAATGTCGGTGAGTGTGTTTCCGTATTCAATGGCAGTATCTTTTCTGAAACGGCTTTCAATTTTTGCCAAGGCAAACAAAGTGCCGTTCCATTCTTGTCCGTAGGTGGCGGTTGGTCGGTTGGGGTAGATTTCCTGTATTTTATCTTCCACACCAAAAAGCAAGTTGCCCCCGCCACAAGTGGGGTCATAAATGGTCAGGAACTTACCGTTGTCTTCAATTTTGGTGGCAATGATTTCAGAGATAAGCGAAATAATATCGTCAGGCGTGTATTGCTCCCCTGCGGTTTCGGCACTGATGTCAGCCCACTTGCGTTTGATGTGTTCTTCAAGTGTAGTTATTTCGGAGTTGTTGAAAGGCGTTAAATCAATTTCGCTCCAAGCTTTCACAGTGTCAAACAAGATGCGTTTCTTTTTTAGCTGTGCTGCAATGCCCGAAATGTCCAAAAACTTTTCTTCTTCTGTTCCTTTGTCAACGCCTAACAAATATTTGGTTTCATTGTCAAACGCTTTGAGATAAGAATGAAAATCAACATCAAAAGTCTTGTCATTTTTACAGATGTCTTTTAGCGTTTTGTTTTTCCTTACTGCATAGTCATTATAGGCAGCTTCTTCCACCCTGAACATTTCGATAAATTCATCTTCGTCATCACGTCCGAGAGTTACTTCCAGGTTCTTAGCTTCCCTGAGCATTCTGCTCTCCACCATTATCAATGCAAAAAATGGCATCATAAATTTCGGGAAATCACTTTCCTTAATTCCTGCTCCACGCAAAAAGTCTGCAGTTTTCCAAACGTCAGTTTCGTATTTTAAAATATTTATGCTCATTTCCTGTTCTTAACGTATTTAGATACTGTTTTCAATGCTTCGTCTGCCGTTGGTTCGTCTTTTACTAATTGCATCAGTTGGTCGGCAAGCCAAAGCGTTTCCAATTCTTTTTGGTCTGCTTTCAGCACTTTGGCTAAAATGGGAATTTGTTCCTTTTTCAGTTGTCGCAAACCCTTTTCAATCTTGCTCAACTGGGCAGTGTCCATTTCAAGCATGGGGGCTACCTGCCTGAGATAGAGTTTTTGGGCCTCTCTCAACTCCCTGATTTTAGAGCCAAATTGATTGTACATCGCTATTATTTTGACTTGTCAGATATTGACAAACAAATGTAATGTTATTATTAATAGGTGTAGTTGGCGGGAGGCTATTTTGGATACATATTAAAGGTATTCTAGCGGATGAGCAACTGGTAAATAAAGATATTGGGCGGGAGTGTTACACACCGTTTGAGCATAGTTGTGGCAACAAATAGCAGCTATGGGATAACCCTGCCACAACTGCGGGGGATAGGGTACAGATAAAACTGGTGAACGGTGTTTTAATTATACAGGTTATTTGGTTGTGATTTTTTTGGGTATTCTTCCTGATTACAACATATCGGATAGCGGGTTAAGTAATGAGTATATGCAGCAGATTCCTGCCGGTTCGATAACAAAACATGTTGCTTTGATGTAAGTAAAATAAATCCCCGGTCAGATTATACCTTTCCGCCGGGGTTTAAAATTATGCCAATAAAATACCGGTATTATTTAAAAAATTTTCCGAACGCATAGCCTGCACTTATACCGAAATAGTGATTTTTGAAAACTTCTTTAAACTGCAGTTCTACATTTACCGAGGGTTTATCATCTTTATCTTTTAAAGATACCGGTAACCCTATTTTCCAGTTGCGGGCACTGAAATCTCCAAACACAGCCTCAGCAGCAAGACTTATTCCGGCAATATCCTTGATAAAAAAACATACCAGTTCCCCTTTAAGGCTGGCACTGATAGCTGCAAAATAGTTGCCTGCATATGCATCCTTGCTATCAGTAACTGTCTGGTTGCCACCACCCTGGTCTGTTACCGTTTCATACTTATAGGCTTTAAGTTTCTTTGTGAGAATATTGTTGTTGTTATATACTCCCACGTTAACAGTTGAGTACAATGTTTTGAGGGTGGACCATTTCTGCATCCGTGTATAAGAGATATTGGTGCTAAAATTATAGAACTTTTCATCCACAGTAGTAAAGACAGACGGAGATGGGGAGATTTTATACTCTCTGCTGGCCAGCGGTATATAGCTTTCAATTGTAAACCAGCCTGTAACCACCGAATTGTACATTTTGTGACTGGTAATAAACTTCTCTTCGTCTGCAGCAATCTTTTCATATTGTGTACTGAATTCTTCCTTAATTAGTTCTTTTTTTTCCTTTTCAGTTAGCGTAGAAGCGTATTTCAGCTTTGTTTCCAGTTCGGTGTTATCATTGATGGTGTCTTTATATTTTTTAAGATCTTCTTCGTATTTCTTTTTCAGGTAGCGGTTACGGTATTCTTCAACTGCTTCCCTGTGGTTCTTTCCAAAAAATATTTTACCCCGCTGTATGCCTGTATACTTAAGGTTGAGAGCCATTTCGGGATTTATTTTATTATCCGAAATTATTGCTGAAAAATTATCTTCAAGATCGGTCTTAAGACCGACATTCACAATGTGTTTCAGCCTGCTGATATTATCGTTTCGGAACATTAAATTATAGCCCAGAAAAAGAGAACCGTCTCCCGACTCCAATATAGCATAGTATTTCTGCAGCGAAATATCTTTGGAACTGGCCAGGTAAGTACTGATACTGTTAGCCATAAACATATTCAGCATCTTTGGATTATAAGCAAGTTTGCTTACCTGTTTTTCGGACTTTTTACTGCCTGGTTTTTGTTCGGTGTTTATAAGTAAATCGGTTTCATACTTTTCGAAAACACCGGCAATACTGCTAACATCATTTTGAGCCTGCATGGAAATAGACGAACAACCCGCCAAAGCAATGGCGAACACATGATGGGTGACTTTCATGTTGTAAGGTTTTGGTTAATAATTGGTTTTTGTTATGCTAATATAGACTGTATCCCTATTAAATGCAAGCTGTTTCTTTTCGTATATGGTATGTATAATGATAAATTAGTGCCCGCTTCAGCACTCTTAATGGCAGAAACCTGTATTTATATCCCTCACTGTAAAGTTTTTCCAGGACAAGACAGTTGGTCATACCCGGTAAGGGGGTAACCACTTTAGGGATGGTATGGCCATTGGCATCCATAAAAACGCAAAGCCATCAAACGGTTATACCAGTTATAGGCTACGGTTTCGATTACCTGCTCTTTGCCCTGTTCTGCAATTTTCCTTCTAAGTTGTTCTATCTCTTGCTGCTTACCCCGCAGTTCTGCGTACCATGTGTGAGCACAAACTCCAGCTTTCGACCTGCCTGGTCGGGTAATTTAATACGGGTTTCTTTGGCAAAGCGTTTTTAGGTGTTGATGTTCATAGGTTAGTTGCTGGCTGCTGGTTGGTGGTTGACAGGTTGAGCCTGTCGAATCGGTTCATGATGAGATTCTTATATTCAACCTTCATTTCTTCACTTACAAAACTTTTCCCAATAAACGTCAACCAACCTGCTTTTGCCTTTTCCATTTTCTTAAAGATGTTTTCCTGTTGTTTCGCATCCAGGCCGAGGGTGTTGAATGCCGCTATAAAATCGTTGCGGTTTATTTTTTTCTTTTTGCCATTGAGTGTCAGTGCCAGATCTTCATCATCAGCAGGGTTTACCAGTGCAGTAGCTACCAGGTCGTAGGCCGGCGCCAAAACAGGTCCGGTAGCCGGTTGATCAATCAGGGAAAAGTTTTTAAGGTGCATATCGGCATTGCCGGTAAGAAAAGAAAATAATACCAACTCAAAAAAGTTGATGACGTCCAGGCCGGGTGTTGCCGAGTATTGCAGGATGGCCTTTGCCACTTGTTCATGTGAGCCATGATACTTGTCTTCGGTAAGTTTATCGGTAAGCTGGCACAGGTCTTCCATGTGGAGTTTCTCCTTTTTAACCCTGTCTATTCGTTTGGTGATATACGCCAGATTACCAGACGATAGCCGGATAAGGCTATGTGGTACCACTTTAATTTTGGCCAGGTTTCCCAAATGCATGGTCAAGTCCTCTACTTCGGGCAGTTGTGGGTAATGGGGGGTAGGTGGTTTCAGTATATATCCGCCCCACATCCCTACAATGGTGAATCGCTTTGCAAGATTAGGTTTTTCCGCTGATGCCAGGTGAAGAGATAGTTTAGGTTGCACCCCGGTAATCGTAACTTGCGATTGGATGATTTGAGATGCCAGCTCACTCATGTTATCCTCTGAATAGGGCAATTCCGGTGGATCGGGTGTTCCAAATATTTTCTTACTGCAAGGGGCATGAAAATCTGTTTCCGGTTCACTCAACAGCTGGTAACAGTATAGGCAGCGTTTGCTCATGCTTCATTTTCATTTAGCGGGTGAACACTAACCGCTCCAATACAGTCTTTGCAGCAGGCAAGCAGTAAACCCATCCGGTCTCTTGGATTGAGTTTCCAGTTTTTTTCAGCAATATCCAACAGCCAGCCTTCAGGTATTAATCCATCAAAAAAAGAAAAGAGCACTTTATGGGTAAATGGCTTTTCCTGAAGGGGCAACGTAAGGCTAATCGGTTTTGGATTTTTCGTTTGAAGATAGTCAGGTGCGTATTGAAAATGGTATCCATTCTCATCCTGGCTTAGCCAGCCAGCCAGTTCCTGATGCATGAAAATTTCAGCTCTTCTCATTACCTGGTTGTTGGTTATTGGTTGCGGGATGTTCGGATTTTACAGGCCCTATTTCATATCCAAACAGATTCAATACCTGGTTTACTTTATCCAATCTCAGTGTTTCTTTGCCTTGCTCCAATTCTCTCAGAAAACGTAACCCTACACCAGCCTTTTCAGCCAGTTCCGGCTGAGTTAGACCAGTAGTACTTCTCTTTTGCTTTACGAATGCTGACAATTTCATTACTATACCTTTTCGGGTGTAAATTTAATCATCATTTTGAATATTATACCATATAGGGTATATTTTTTATCTTAAATCACTTTTTATACCCTTCTGGGTATTCATCTGCAGGTATTCATGTCATTTGCACCTACCGGTAACAGATCCCACCAATCAACAACGATCAACTACCAATTATAATGAAATGCGTTTGTCTTCGTCTATAATCAAAGACAGCCACCAAACCAGGGGGTTCTCCCATACTTGTCCCATAGTTCTCTCATAGTTGTCTCATAGTTCTCCCAACCAAAAGCAGCTATGGGAGAACCCTGCCACAACCCCGGCAGAAAGGGGCAAAAAATATTGCTAAAATATTTAGTATTTCAGCCGCTTTGGCTATCTTTACCCCAAACCAGGAAACAATGGCGATTATATCAGGAGGGATGAACTTTACCGGCGGCATGGGCGATTTTTGTGCCTACCGTCTGCCCGGCTCAGACAAGATAGTGGTGAGGCGTAAAAGCGGCCCCGGCCGCCAGCGCATCAAGCAGGATAAGGCCTATGCCATCACCCGGCTTAACAACGAAGAGTGGAAAGCCTGCACCGCTGCCACGGCCACCCTCATCCGCAGTATGTTCCCCGTAAAGCACCTGTCCGACTATCCCTATGCCGGTGCCCTGAACGGGCTGTTCCGGTTTATACAAAACGAAGACCCGGCTGCACCACTTGGCAAAAGAGGGGTGCTTATCTCGCAGCACCCCCGGCGGCTCGAAGGCTTCAGCCTGAACCGCAAGCAGAATTTTGAAAGCTATATCAAACACCCGCTGCAGTTTGGCATCGACAGGAGCAATGCAACTGCCACGGTGCAACTGCCGGAATTAGTACCGGGTATCAACCTCAGCAACCCGGCGGGTCATCCCCTGTACCGCTTAGTACTGGTATTGGGGGCTGTGCCGGATATTGTCTATAACGAAGAAAGAAAAGCCTTTCTGCCTGTAGCGGGAGAGGAAGTGTTTCCGGTGGTGGCGGCTACAGACTGGCAACCGGCTAAGCAACGGATGCCTGCCACGGAACTTAGTGCTGCCGTTGTGTCTCCTGCGGATATAAGTGATTATACACTGGTGCTGTCCATCGGGCTTGAGTTTGGCATCCCGCTTACCAACACTGAAGTGCGTCCGGTAAAGCGCTACGGGGCAGCGAAGATTTTGAGGATGGGGTGAGGGGAGGGAGGAAGTCGGAAGTCGGAAGTCAGAAAGACGGAAAGACGGGAAGTCGGGAAGATGGGAAGAGAGGTGGTTGAATATGGTTTAATGTTGTTGATGGTGGTTGAATATGGTTTAAGGTGGTTGAAAATGGTTTAAGGTGGTTGAAAATGGTTTAAGGTGGTTGAAAATGGTTTAATGTTGTTTAAGATAATTGAATATAGTTTAAAGGGGAGCCGGGGTCTCATACGAGGTACAAAAACTCAAAATAAAAGAGATGCCGGATCAAGTCCGGCATGACAGGTTGAGGCCCCGGTCATCCTGAGTTTATTTCTGAACCAGAAAGGAGTACAAGAAAAAAGAGAATTGATGCGCAACTGAATTATCTTGGCCGGGCCGTTCCCGCTGATTAAGTTATTTTAAGAATTACAAAAACTAATTGGAATGAGTAACATAAAGCTATTTGAACAAAAGCAAGTGCGAAGTCACTGGGATGAAGAGAACGAAAAGTGGTATTTGTCAGTGATTGATATCATAGAAATACTCACAGGCAGTACCATACCCAAACGATACTGGAGTGACCTGAAAAAGAAACTGACTAATGAAGGAAGTCAGTTGTACGAAAAAATCGTACAACTGAAATTTGAGGCAGCAGATGGCAAAAAATATGCGACAGATTGCTTAGAAACACAGGATGTTTTCCGCCTCATTCAATCTATTCCATCACCAAAAGCAGAACCATTTAAATTATGGCTGTCAAAAGTGGCTGCTGAACGGCTGGATGAAATGCAGGATCCTGAACTCACCATTGACAGGGCAGTGGAAGAATACCTGCAATTGGGTTATTCTGAAAACTGGATTAACCAACGCCTGGAGCGATAAGACCACCAAAGAATATAAAGCACTGAAAGGGCTGAAGAAAGAAAACCTGCGGGACAATATGACAAATACTGAACTCATCTTAAATATGCTTGCTGAGGCCAGTACCAAAGATATTTCGGTGGCAACCAATCCCAGAGATTTTAAAGAAAGCAGGAAAGTGGCAAGGCAGGGTGGTAATGTGGCAAAAGTGGCAAGAAAAGAACTGGAGTCCCGAACCGGAAAGAAAGTGGTTACATCGCAAAATGCAAAAGGGCTGAAAGGCAAACCGGAAAACAGGAAACTGAAATAATCCTGCACTGCTGCCACAGCTACCTCATCTGCTGTCTCAAAAGCTAAGTTGATGCCCGGTATGTAAAAGAAAGATGGTGGTTCGTATAAGCTTCTTACCTTTCGGGCATGAAATACCCTAAGCTGGTTAATGGCCTGATTGCCCTGCTGCTATTCGTTGCAGCCTGCAGTAAAAAAAGCAGTAATACTCCTGACCCGACACCCCCGCCGGTGCCGGTGGTGGTGGGAGAGAATGACCCTATCTATACGGGCAATCCCACAAATGCGCAACCCTCGTCTGCTTATCCTGAGAACTACCTGAAGGATAACAGTTATTACCGCATTGGCTACAGCAGCAGCCGTGGCATACCTACCTGGGTGGCCTGGCACCTGCAGAGTGAAGATATTGGTTCTACTCCCCGGCAGGATGATTTCCGTGCGGATTCAGGACTGCCGTCTGGCTGGTTCCGGGCGGAGGATGCCCACTACAGCGGCAGCGGTTTTGACAGAGGTCATAACTGTCCCTCGGGCGACCGCACCACCACGGTGGCAGCCAACAGCTCCACATTCTTAATGACGAATATGATACCACAGGCTCCCACTCTGAACCAGGGACCCTGGGAGGGGCTGGAAGAATATGTACGCACCACCCTGGTGGGCGGCAACAATGAAGCTTATATTGTAACGGGCAGTTATGGTCGCGGCGGCTATAATGCCAACGGCCTGCTGAACACCATTGCCAGCGGCTATATTACCGTACCGGCCAAGGTATGGAAGGTGGTGCTGGTGATACCGAAGGGAACCGGCGACCTGGCCCGCATTAACCGCAACAGCACCGTGCTGGCGGTAACCATGCCGAATGATAACCGGCTCTATACCACCAGCAACAAGACAGCCTGGCGGGATTATCTTACCAGCATTACCAATGTGGAGATAGAAGCGAATGCTTCGGGTGTGCCGCTAAACCTGCTGCAGGCAGTGCCTGACAGTGTACGGCCGCTGTTGAAAGCGAAGATTTACCAATAGGATAAAGGGTGATGTGAAGAGATGCCGTCCCGATAGCTATCGGGACCGGCATGACAGTGTGTTATATTGGGGGCGGTTGATAGACGGAGATGCCGGATCGAGTCCGGCATGACAGGCTGATAAGTGAGGCGTTAGGGCTTTAATGACAACGGTGGCCAAAATTCAAATCGTGTCACCCCGGCCTCAGAGCCGGGGTCTCATACGAGGTACAAAACTCAAAATAAAAGAGATGCCGGATCGAGTCCGGCATGACAGGTTGAGGCCCGGTATGACAGTGTTATATAGCGAGGTAGTGGTTGGAAGGAGATGCCGGATCGAGTCCGGCATGACAGGTTGAAGCCCGGTATGACAGTGTTATATAGCGAGGTAGTGGTTGGAAGGAGATGCCGGATAGAGTCCGGCATGACCCAATTAATGAACGATATATGACAACGGTAGCAAGTTTCTCAATCGTGTCACCCCGGCCCCTGAGCCGGGGTCTCATAAGAGGTACAAAAACTCATAATAAAAGAGATGCCGGATCGAGTCCGGCATGACAGGTTGAAGCCCGGCCATCGAGCCGGGGTCTGTTTCAAAGGAGACTTGCTTTATTCTAAATCCAATCTTTTGCGAGGTCAGCCAGATCAGGATTTTGCTTTTTGATTAACTCTAATTTCCATTTTCGATGCCAGTTCTTTAACTGTTTTTCTCTTGCGATTGCGTTGTTGATGTCGGCATACTCTTCAAAATAGACAAGATAATAGCAATTGTACTTTGATGTGAAGGTTCCTCCTTCGCCATTCTTGTGCTCCCACACCCTTCTCTCCAGGTTGTTTGATACTCCCGTGTAGAAGACTGTTCTGGTCTTGTTTGACATTATATAGACTGCATATGAACCTGACCATGTCATCTGATGAAGATAAGATGTTTGAGAGGAAGGAGAGATGCCGGGTCAAAAGGAGATGCCGGATCGAGTCCGGCATGACGCCAATTAACAAGCCATGTATGACAACAGTGGCCGGATTTGAAATCGTGTCACCCCGGCCTCCGAGCCGGGGTCTCATACGAGGTACAAAAACTCATAATAAAAGAGATGCCGGATCAAGCCCGGCATGACAGGTTGAAGCCCGGTATGACAGTGTTATATAGCGAGGTAGTGGTTGGAAGGAGATGCCGGATCGAGTCCGGCATGACAGGTTGATAAGTGAGGCGTTACGGCCTTAATGACAACGGTGGCCGAAATTCAAATCGTGTCACCCCGGGCTCCGAGCCGGGGTCTCGTAAATTAGCACATCGTTTCACAGTGAGATGCCGGATCGAGTCCGGCATGACAGGTTGAAGCCCGGCATGACTGTGTTCAATGACAACGATGCCTCAACCTTAATCGTGTCACCCCGGGCTTGACCCGGGGTCTCGTAAGCAGAAGGAGATGCCGGATCGAGTCCGGCATGACAGGTTGATAAGTGCGGCGTTACGGCCTTAATGACAACGGTGGCAAATTTCTCAATCGTGTCACCCCGGCCCCTGAGCCGGGGTCTCATACGAGGTACAAAACTCAAAATAAAAGAGATGCCGGATCAAGTCCGGCATGACAGGTTGATAAGTGCGGCGGTACACTACACATCAGGGGCCGCTCCGGGGAGGCCGAGTTTTTCGAAGATGATCTTTACCTGCAGGGTATTGTAATAGCGGCCGATCTTTTCACCGGTTTCATTTTCAAAAGGGGCAATCCATTTTTTAATAGTGCGGACGGTGACACCGTATATACTGGCGAGTTCGGTAAGGCTGTAAGGTTTGATGGCAATATTGTTGGTCGTGGTACTCATTGTATCCGGTTTAATCGTTGTTGTTTGCGTTCCTGCGGCAAACTGAATTATCCATAGTATTCCAAATAGTCGGCGGCGCTGATGGCGAGCAGGTCGCAGACCTGAATGATGCCGAGTTTTGTTTTGCCCATATACTCCGCCAGCCACTGCCGCATGAGCTGTGGTTTTTCGGCGGGGATGTCGAGTTCGGGTGGTTCCCGTCTCCTTATTTTCTGCTGGTTGAACTGCTGTACTAAATATCTTTTCTGGTTGGGGGTGAGGAAGCCGAGGTCATCGGCACGGTAGAGCAGGGCTATCATGCTTACTTTCCATTTCAGTTTGAGTTCGCCCAGCAGGGGCAGGGTGATGCCCTGTTTAAAATCTTTGCGGATATCTTTTTCGGGCATGAGGAATTCGGCGGCAAAGAGATTGGCTTCGTGGCTGATGTCGCGGTGGTGCGGCACCCTGGTATAAGTGTGCATGAGGAGCTGTGCCAGTTCGTAGGCCAGGGAGAAACGCTGCCTGTCGCCCTGCAGGGTACTGTTGAGAAAAATAACGGGGTACTTATCATCGGTAAGGATGCTGCGGCAGTCCACCCGTTCAGTGCCGAAATCAAAACTACAGATGATGATGCCCTGCTGTTCTGCCAGTTTAATAAGGTTATCAATTACGGGTGTTTCGGTTCCCCATTTTCTTCTTACCAGTGTGGCGATGCGGGGAGGGGTGTTGTTATCGTCCACATCAAAAAGCGGTAATACCGGCTGTTGCTTTTGCAGGGTGCGGCTGAGGAACTGCACATGCCTGCGGATGATATTGATTTGTGCTTCGATGGGCGAGAGGAGTTTGACAGGCACCTGCTGCCGTTTGCGGTAGGAGAGGCTGGAGGGCATGATGTCGCCGGGGAGCTTAAAAAATGCCGGCGGGTAGCCCAGTGCTTCAGACAGGGCGGCGAGGGTATCGCTGCTGATATGTGTTTCGCCGTTTTCGATACGGGAGATATTGGCTTTGTGGAGGCGGATTTTTTCGCCCAGTTCCTGCTGGGTAAGTCCCCGTGCATCACGGGCCAGGGTTATCATGGAAGGGTTTATTTCTACAGTCATATACATCGGTTCAGGAAACAAACTTAGCAATTCGGTTTTGTAAATTCAAGTAAAATGTTGCGTATGTGGATAAATTTACTAATTATATTAGTTTAAAGGTTGAAGGGTTGAAAGGTCGGAAGTCGGAAGTCAGAAGTCTGAAGTAAGAGGTTGGAAGTCAGAAGTCAGAAGCCGGAAGGGTGATTTGAAGAGTTGTTATGAATAACTGATGGATGTTGTAAACGGACAAAAACAGATTGAATTATTCTGAAAACACATATTTATACTTTTCTTACTTTTATCACACACCAAAACCCATTTTATGGAACAGAATGAAAATTTATTTGGATTAAGTTTAGATGCACAATCAAAAAGTTACCTGGGTGAAACAGCCAAATGGGCCAAGTTTCTTGCTATTATTGGTTTCATCGGTTGTGTCTTCCTGTTGTTAGGCGGAATTGTTATGGCTACCAACGGCTCGGAAATGGAGAGGGCTATGCGGCAATATGGTGGCAGGAGTTCTGAAATCGAGAACATCCGTACGATTACAGCGATAGCTTACATCATCATTGCTGTCATCTATTTCTTTCCCTGTTTGTACCTTATGCGTTTCAGCAGCCAGATGACGACTGCTATCAGTTCAGAAAACCAGGAAAACCTGACAATGGCATTTCAGAACCTGAAATCAACTTTCAAGTTTATCGGCATCTTTACCATTGTTATGATAGCAATATATATCCTTGTAATAATAGCAGGAGTGGGAGCTTCGATGTAAAGAATTAAACCGGATCAGATGCTGTTTTTAAAGAAGCCGTTTTACACGGCGTAAAGGAGTCTTTGAGTTGCACGGAGAAAGATTACTTATTATCGTCTTGTTTGTAAATTTATCTTATTTCAAGATGTAATATTTTCTATGTGATAACTATGTTTCTATTGTTACTATGTGGCTCAACTGAATTGACCACAAGGGTTTAGATGCAGTAAGGTTAATTGCATATTTTCTCCGTGTAACTCCTTTTTCCTTTATCCCCAGTTTTGTACACAGAAAAGAATCACGACAGGTATTATTCTTATTTCACCGACAGGTAGTTGTAGTCTTTCAGCAGCACATCGAGGAAATCGAACGGGTCCATGGCGCTTACAATGCCGAGGTGCGATTTTATTTTAAGTGCTGCGTTCTCGGCCATGGTATAATCGCCTTTCCGGCGGGCTGTTTCGAGTATGCTTTTGATAGCGTTGATATCACGGTCGCTCAGGCGCATGATCTGCGGGAAGGAAGGCACATAACTGTCGGCCACTTCCTGGAAGACGGTGTCTTCAATATTGCTTTTGGTGTTTACCCTTATCAGGATGGTTTTGGCCAGCAGGTCGCCAATGCGCTGTCCTTTCCTGGAGGAAACCACCAGCACCAGGTCGGCAATGAAATAAATCATTACAATGGCTATCAGCAGGGCAGCGTCAAATTTATTCCCTACTTCCTGGTACTGCAGGCCGATGATGAGGATAATCAAAAACCATATCTCCCTTAGCAGCCACCTGATGAGCAACTGGCTGATGCTGGCTTTGCCGCCTGTTTCATTGATTACCTGTATGCCCATTATCTTTTTGCCGATGGTTTGCCCGTTCATGGTGGCTTCGAGAAGGATATGGTACACCAGCGGAGGCATGAAGAGCAGGATCATATAGAGCCAATAACTGTTGTAGAGATGGTCTTCGTCGAAGATGCTGCCGGATCTTACATAAGATTGAAAAATGGCACTGGCAATTATCATGTAGAAGATGAGCACTATCCAGTCGAGTACGAATGCCAGCATCCGTTTGTAGAACTCAGGTATCTCGAATTCCACATCAATATTGTAATTGGTAGGTACTTTAATTACTGCCATAGTGTTCGCCGGTGTGAAAATTAAATACTTTTTGGGTTATAAAAAATTATTAAATGTTGTCATGCAGTCGTAAAATGCAGTATTTTACAACGCAAAGATTTTAGTTTGAGAGAGGCCTTATTTATCAAGAAGAATAAAGACCGGTGGCTGCGTATCCAGCAAATGCCTTCATCCGATCCTGATGAGATGGCAACCGATTTTATTCAGTTAGTGGACGATCTTGCCTATGCCAAAACATTCTACCCGGCAGGTAAGGTTACCGGTTATATCAATACGCAGGCCTCCCGTACTTACTTAGATATTTACCGCAACAAAAAAGAGGAGTCGAACAAGCTGGCCAAATTCTGGAAGTATGATGTGCCGCTTACCATCCGCAAGCATTACAAAGTGATATTGTTCACCCTCATTTTCTTTATTGTATTTTTTGCCATTGGCTTTTTCACTTCCCGCCAGGATGAAGATGTGGCCCGCAGTTTTTTTGGCGACCAGTATGTGGACTCCACACAGGAGAATATACGCAACGGCAACCCGTTTGGAATTTATGAACATGGCAACCCGCTGTTTATGTGGCTGGGCATTATGATCAACAATATTGCCGTATCGCTGCGGATGTTTGCCTCGGGATTGGCACTGGGCATACCGAGTATGATTGACCTGGCCAAGACAGGTGTGATGGTGGGCATCTTCGACCAGTTTTTTGCCGGCCAGGGTTTGGGAGTTGATTTCTGGTTAGTGGTTTTTGTGCATGGCACTTTGGAAATTACCGCCATTGTATTAGCCGGTGCTGCCGGACTGATAATGGGCAAGAGTGTGCTGTTTCCAGGTACGATTAAACGGCTGGCTGCTTTTAAACAGGGGGCAAAGGATGGAACAAAAATCATCATCGGGCTGCTGCCTGTATTTGCACTGGCTGCTTTCTTTGAAGGATTTATCACCCGGTTGTATAATGATGTGTCGTGGCTGACTACTATCATTTTTATACTGTCGGTGTTTTTTGTCATCTGGTATTTTGTGGTATGGCCGGTGGTGCTGGGCAGAAGGATGGCTCAGTTTATTAAGGAGGAGGAGGAGTAGGGAGGAAGCCGGAGGTCGGAAGTCAGAGGTCGGAAGTCAGAGGTCGGAAGTCAGAGGTCGGAGGTCTGTGAGAGAAAATTGTTTAAGCGATAGTAATGAGTTGTAAGAAACATATATGGTTTAGCGGGGTGGCAGTGATGCTGTTTGCCTGCCTTTTTTCTGTGCAGGTGAAGGCGCAGTATGATACAACCGCATATGAAGTGACAGATGGGGAAGTGGCTGTTGAAGATGAGACTGATGATGAGGAGATAACTGCTTCTTATTTTTCTTCGAAAAATACGCAGCAGCCTTTTTCAGTGGAGCAGCGGGGAATTCCTGAAGAGGCTCTCCGTAAGCTGAGGCGGGATGATGATTTCTGGTATGCCAATGCGAAAGGTGCAAAAAAAGATGAAGCACCAAAAATGATAAAAGGGCAGAAAGGTGAGGATGGTAAAATTTCCATACCGCCCAAATCAAAAGAAGAGGATGATTACAAACCAGTGGGTAACCCCGGCTGGCTGAATGCATTGTTGTGGATTATTGCAGTGGGCGGTTTTGTTATTGTGCTAATCTGGTATTTATCCAGCAGCAATGTGGGCTTTTTCCGCCGGAAGGACAGCACCACAAAAGCAGAAGAAACCGGAGAAGAAGAAATGCCGGAAGATATTTTTGCCATCAACTACCAGAGAGAGATTGATAAGGCCGTGGCGGCAGGTAATTACCGGCTGGCCATCCGCCTGCAATACCTAAGGCTGCTGAAAAATATGGCTGAGCGTAACATCATCAGCTACCGGCAGGATAAAACCAATTTTGAATACCTGTTTGAAATGCAGCAGCGGCCTTATTACAAAGATTTTTTCAGCATTACCCGTCATTATGAGTACAGCTGGTATGGAAAATTTAATGTGAGCAGCGAAGCATACACTGTCATCCAAAACGATTTTAACAGGTTAGAAAGGCAAGTGAATTACTGATTGAAAAAGTATTTACCATATATAGCTGGTTTTGCGGTGCTGGTGGCCATCGTGGCGATGCTGTTTACCGGCGGCGGCGGAGCCAGCAGGCGAATGAGCCAGCGCATCACCCTGAAGCGGCAGGATAAGATCCCTTATGGCACTTATGTGGCTTTCAGCTACCTGCAATACATGATGCCGCAGGCAAAAATATATGTGAACAGGCTGGAGCCGGGTTATTGGGATTCTCTTTCTATCTATGACCCTAACCAGGCGTTTATTTTCATTGGCGATAAGTTTGGCGCTGATGAGTATGAACTGAAACGGCTGGTGAAGTTTGCCCAGAAAGGAAATGATGTGTTTGTAAGTGCCCGTTATATTTCTGCTGCGGCTGATGAGATGCTGGGCTGCAACAGCAGTTCGTTTGACCTGGC
>CALLZY010000235.1 GCA_937858715.1 uncultured Chitinophagaceae bacterium
CAGCGCCTTTACAATATCAGCCGCATGTTTTTCGTGCAGCACCTGGTGACCCGAGGCAATAATCTTCAGGGTGCAGTATTGCTCTATACCCCTGCTGAATTTTTTACCTTTCGAGGGAAGGATGATGCGGTCATGTTTGCCATATAGCAATACTGTGGCAGTTTTATTTTTATTAATCGCCTGTTTAATAATTGACAAATGAGGCTTTATGCGCCGCAGCGATGTCCACCTTTTGAACAGCAACGACCTTGCATTTTTATCACCAATATAATAGCGGACAAACTTGAATATGCTTGCATTGACCAGCTTTAATTTGTTGAGCAATTTAAGCATGGCAAAAAACCAGGCCGGGTGTTTCATTGTAAAGGCAAAAAGTTTATTACCCGCCCATGTTTGTGTTGCAAGCCAGTACCAGAAATTAACCTTCAGCCCATCGGGTGCAAGTAATACCAGTCTTTTTATTTTTTCAGGCATTGACTGATAAAGGTTAAGAGCCATCCTGCCGCCAAGGCTGAAGCCGATGAGGGTGACGGGAGATTGAGAAACAGAAATGTGATTGTTTGCTATTTCAAGGACTATTTTTTTTAAGTCATCTGGCTCAAAACTCTGTTTCCGGTTCCAAATCGTATTTCCATGAAAAGGAAGGTCTAAGGAAATAAAAGAAACCCCGTTACCTGCATATTTCTCTAAAAAACAAAAAACTGCCGCACTTTCCCCATATCCGTGAAAACAAAAAACCAGTTCCGGGCCATTGCCAAATATCCTGTAAGCCAGCACCGACTGTCCGTATGAAAGTTGGTATTCAGTCATGAAAGAAATAGTGAAAAAATTATTTCAGCGAATCCAAATATATACTATTTTTGAATAGTTGCACAAACAACTATATGCCAAACAACCAATTTAAAAAAGGCGAACTATACAGTTTCATTACTGGTAAGGCTTCAACGGCCATAGCCCGGCGGCTGCAAAAGAAGTTTAATACATCAGGACTTCACCTTACAATAGAACAATGGAGTGTGTTATATCATTTATGGAAACAGGATGGCATCAGCCAGCAGGAGCTTTGTAACGCCACTTACCGTGACAAGCCGAGTATTACCCGGCTGGTTGACAATTTGGAAAAGTTAAGTCTTGTAAGAAGGGTTGCATCTGAAACAGACCGCCGTATTAACCGTATTTACCTTACAAAGCAAGGCCAGAAACTGGAAGAAGAAACCATGCAACTGGCAGACGAAACACTCAACGAGGCGTTGCTATCCGTTCCTCCTGATAAAGTGGATGTATGTAAAGAAGTATTGCAAATTGTTTACGACAACTTAGTAAACTGCAACGATTGATTTCCTGATAAACCAATAACTAAAAACTCTAAAACTTATAGTATGTCAACAGCAACAAAAACAGCAAAAGGCGGAGAATGGCTGATTAAACAGTCGCTGCCTTCCGAAACATTTACACCTGAAGAATTTAATGAAGAGCAATTGATGATAAAGGATATGTGCAATCAGTTTCTCGACAGCGAAATTTATCCAAACCTGGAGAAAATCGATAGCCTTGAACCCGGCCTGATGAAATCTCTTGTTGAAAAAGCCGGAGAACAGGGTTTGCTTGCAACATCTTTTCCTGAAGAATATGGTGGACTGGGAAAAGATTTTGTTACATCCACAATGATTAATGAGTACCTCGGTGCCGGTCACTCTTTCTCGGTTGCTATTGCCGCACACACAGGTATTGGCACACTGCCTATTTTATATTTTGGAACAGCAGAACAAAAAGAAAAGTATATTCCAAAACTCATCACCGGCGAATGGGCTGGTGCTTACGGATTAACAGAGCCCAACAGCGGCAGTGATGCGCTGAGCGCAAAAACCACTGCCAGGCTGAGCGATGACGGGAAGTATTATATACTTAACGGACAGAAATGCTGGATAACCAATGGTGGCTTTGCACATGTATATACAGTATTTGCTAAAGTGGACGGAGACAAGTTCACAGGTTTTATTGTTGAAAGAGGAACCGAAGGGTTTACACAGGGTCCAGAAGAAAATAAAATGGGCATTAAAGGTTCTTCTACCGTGCAGTTATATTTCCAGGATTGTAAAGTACCGGTTGAAAATGTTTTGGGTGAAATAGGAAAGGGTCATAGAATAGCTTTCAACATTCTCAATATTGGCCGTTTGAAACTTTGCGCTGCCGCTATCGGAGGCGCCCGCATGGCTTTGAATCTTTCTGTTGAGTATGCCAAAACAAGAGAGCAGTTCAAACAACCTATTTCAAATTTTGGGGCCATCAAACATAAACTGGCCGAGATGGCTATCCGGCTTTATGTGGCCGAATCATCACTATACAGAACAGCAAAATGGATTGATGAAAAGGAACATGAACTGCTGGCTGAAGGCAAATCATTTGCAGATGCATTGCTGGGCGGAGCCGAAGAATATGCTATTGAATGTGCCGCATTAAAAGTATATGGAAGCGAAGTGCTTGATTTTATTGTTGATGAAGGGGTGCAGATACATGGTGGCAACGGTTTTAGTGCGGAGTATAATATTTCAAGAGCATATCGTGACAGCCGCATCAACCGCATTTATGAAGGCACCAACGAAATAAACCGCCTGCTTACACTGGATATGACACTGAAAAGAGCAATGGGTGGACGGCTCGACCTGATGGGTCCTGCTATGGCAGTGCAAAAAGAACTTATGAGCATTCCTGACTTTGGTGCTGAGGAAGAACAGCCTTTTGCAAAAGAACAAAAACTCGTAGCCAACCTGAAGAAGGCCATCCTGATGACAGCCGGGGCAGCAGTTCAAAAACTAATGATGAAAATTGAAAGCGAACAGGAAGTGCTGATGAATATTGCCGATATGGCGATAGAAACCTTTAATGCCGAAAGCGTATTACTGCGGGTGATGAAACTGGCCGGACAAAAGGGAGAAGCAGCCAGTGCATACCAGCTTGACATTATGCGCACCTACCTGTACGATGCTGCTGATAAAGTAAGCAAATCTGGAAAAGATGCCATCAACTCTTTTGCCGAAGGCGATGAGCAGCGGATGATACTGATGGGGCTGAAACGGTTTACCAAAGCGGAGCCCTTCAACAGCAAAGATGCCCGCAGACGAATTGCCGATAAAATGATTGAAACAGGAAAGTACTGTTTTTAATTCCAGTGTTCTTTATCAAAATCAAGCATGGCTGTCCTGAAAGGGGTGGCCATTTTTGGTGAATTAATATATATGTCTTTTAACTCCTGGCGGGTAATTTTAAGTTCTTTCAGTTTATGCACCCGTTGGCTTTCAAAATAAATACCACCTGCGAGAACCCATGAAGAAAAAATGGTCCCTATATAATAAACCAGGAAAGTATTTTCTACCGCTTCCGGATTTACGACACCGTCAACAACCTGAATTTTAAATACATAGTACATCAGGTATAGTAAAAGATAACACCCATATGCAAATACCAGAGAGGAGGCAATCATGGCCTTTCCCATTGATTTGTTGTGGCGAATGGCCAGTTTTGCATGTTTGCCAAAGAAACGAAGGCTGAGTGCAAATACCAGCAGAATACCCGGAGCCATTATTATTGATACAGAAGCACTATTGAAGCCATTAACTCCGATTGTTATTACTTCAAACAAAATAAAAAAGGCGATCAGGTACCTGAGGTTCTTGTAGAACTTCATGGAAGGACTGAAGTATAGAAAGAAATACAGCATCAATGGGGTGTCAAGCAGGTTGTTTACCAGCCCCCAATAGTAAACTGGCTCTGGTTTTATCGGAATTACTTTTAGGGTCAGCAGGTTATAAATAACCACAGATAAATAATAGGCAAAAAGAGCCAGAAAACTCTTTTGCCGGATTAGTCTCAGTGCTGCAATTAGTATCACAGGCAATACTAATGAGACTGTAGAAGCGATACCAATAGTAAAATTCAGGTTCATAGTCAGTTTTTTTTCTTAGGACATGGATTGCTGCTCTTTTTGGCTTTACAAAGCAGTCTGCAATATTAACGTGGAGAAATTGTGTGTATTCTTTCTTTTCGGCTCATTCTCCCAAAATTCTCGGAAAGCGAAGAAAATAATCGTAAATCTGCGAAATGACGTATAAGTGCTTTTGCTGTAACTTGGTGGAATGATACGAGTTATATTATTGATATGCTGGGTTATGCCTGCTTTCCAGAGTACTGCCCAAAGGCCATTTATAACAGGAAAAACAACTGGAAATAATCCTTACCTGGAGTACGGTTTAGGTACCGACAGGCTGGGAGGGGCGAAGATGACCTTTCTGGATACAGGGATTATAATGAAGGTAACAGACAGTACCCTGATGAGTTATAAAGTGCAGCTTTCTGGTAATCATTCTGCATACCTGCCAAAGAGCAGCTTCACCGCGGACAGTACTCTGCAAATCAAGGATTATCATCTTGCCGGAAGTATGCTTATAAACGGCGATAGTTGCTATGACTATGCCATTCTATCGCTTGATGAGAGGCTTCCCTACAGAAGCATTCAGCAAATAAATCCATCACGGATAGTGGTGGACGTCTTTGGCGCAGCCAGTAACACTAACTGGATAACCCAGCGGAATTCAGCGAAGGAAATAAAGAATATTTATTACGAACAGACCGAAGATGATGTGTACAGATTTACCATTGAACTTAAACAGCAGCAACATTGGGGCTACAGTATTTATTATGAAGGAAAAAGGCTGGTTGTTAAAATTAAGCCCCAGCCGGAAGAACTGTATCTGAAGAAAATGAAAGTGGCCATAGACGCTGGCCATGGCGGAGACAATACGGGAGCAAAGGGTAAGAAAACAGGAATTCTGGAAAAAGATTACAACCTGCTTATCGCTAAAGAACTGGAAAAAGAGCTCTATAAAAACCATGCGGTTGTATTTATGACCCGCACTAAAGACACCACACTCAGCATGGCCGAAAGGCTGGA
>CALLZY010000236.1 GCA_937858715.1 uncultured Chitinophagaceae bacterium
GGTACCTGCACCTTGCAATATGGCCTTATATGTCTCTGTATGCAGTTCCTCAAACCCATTGCTGAAGTCCAGGTTATTATCGTCAATGACCAGTGATCGAAAAGAAGAAACAACGGAGCCCTGCCGGATGGTATGCAACCGTTCTTTATCAATACTTAGTATCCATTGCACCGAAGCTTTTTCCAACAACAAACTGCCCGAAGCGGTACGGGCTGTATTTTCTTCCAGTTTCATTTCTTTTACAGCACCAAATATCCACAAAAGCATATCAAAGAAATGCAGCCCGATGTTGGCGATAATACCTCCGCTTTTCTGATTATCCCCCTTCCAGCTGTATGTGTACCAGTTACCGCGGGGAGTAATATATTCCAACTCAACCTTATAATTCTTTTCAGGTGGATCATTCGATACTTTTTCTCTCAGTGCAAGAATCGCAGGATGATAACGCAACTGGTGCACCACATAAACATGGCGACCTGTTTCTTTTTCCATCTCCATCAGCGCCTCCAGGTTCCAGGGATTCAGCACCACCGGCTTCTCACAAATCACATCAGCACCAATCCGTAAACCAAAGCGTATATGTGCATCATGCAGGTAATTGGGACTGCACACCACCACATAGTCAACAGGAGTCCCTTGTCTTTTCAGTTTCTCACAATGCCTGTCAAACCGTTCAAACTCGGTAAAGAAATCGCAGTCCGGAAAATACTGATCCAGCATACCCACCGCATCATGCGGATCCAGTGCAGCAACAAGGTTGTTCCCTGTTTCCTTAATGGCTTTCATATGGCGGGGAGCAATATATCCGGCAGCACCTATGAGAACAAAATTTTTCATTTTAATTTATTAACCACGGCGGGCACAAAGCACACTGAGAAAATACATTTGTTAACCACCGTGCCCTCTGTGCTGCCTTTCAATCTGTGTCCTCTGTGGTTAATCTTTTTTTAACAACCATTAAACCACATTAAGCCAGCTCTCTTCAAAAATTATAGAGCAGCATCCGCAGATTATAATCAGGAATCCGGCAATGAATGCCGGCATAATTAAAGGCCGATTCAACCAAACCAGATCGGAAAAAATCGCCGTGCCGTGAATAAACACCATAAAGAATTTTAAACCTGCTCCTGCTTTTAAGCCCTTCAAAGAAATGAACACCTCTGTCGCTTTTTTTCAATAGGCTCAAATTGTCTTCACTAAGTTTTGCCCTTACATCAAAAATACTCAAGACTTGTCCATCCTTCTGTACGCCCAGCCAGTTACTGTTTGTACCAACTACCATCCACCCTCTTTTTGTTTTCACCTCCACCAGGGCATGAGACCGTAGCCCTTTTTTGAAAAAATCACTACGATCAGGCACAGCGTCATCTGATCTGTAATAAACATAGATATGCCTGATAGCAAACCCATAATAGAGAAAAAACTTTTCCAGCATTACGGCCCGGTCATAACAAAAGCCGTGACGTAATTCATAATATTTCTTTACAGACCCGACATCTTCAGTAGAAACATAAGCATGACAGATCTTCCCCACCACACTGTCCTGCACCCTGGAGATAAAAGCATATTCTGATTCGAAATCCTTATGAACATCCGCTGGGCTGCTGCTGATATTCCATTCTTTTAAAAAAAGACTGATATACTGCCTGTCTTCTTTAGACACAACGGGTTTGCTATCAAATATAAAAGCAGTAAGCAAAAAAAACAGAACGAGATAAAAGCAGGTGCGGAATATTTTCTTTTTCATGGTTATAGGACTCGAAAAGTTGCGTAAAGTTATTCATACAACACAAAATGACAACCTGTTTTATACAGATATCAGGGCCTTTTGTATTATTACGTAGAATAAATCCTGTAAAATCAACTTC
>CALLZY010000237.1 GCA_937858715.1 uncultured Chitinophagaceae bacterium
GGTCGGTGGGCAGTTGCAGACCGAGTATGTTTTTGGTGTCTTGTGAGAGTTCCATGGGTGCAAAAGTAGATTAAGACTTGAAAACCAGCGGAAAATTGAGATTTCGGGCTAAAAAAGGTCACTGGAATATTGTATTTCATGGGAATCTGCCTACCTTTGCCGACCTAAATTATAGATGAAAAAATCGGATGACAATTTAAAATTTTAAAAGATGCCTCTAACTAAAGAAAAAAAAGCTACTGTTATTAAAACTTACGCCGGTTCTGAAAAAAATACCGGTTCTATCGAAGGTCAGATTGCATTGCTGACTGAAAGAATCAGCCAGATAAGTGGCCACCTGCAACAAAACAAAAAGGATTTCTCAACTCACCGCGGACTGATGCAATTGGTTGGTAAACGTAAGCGTTTACTGAACTATCTGCAAAAGCATAATCTGACTGGTTACCGCCAGCTGATTGAGAAACTTGGTATCAGGAAATAAGGCGTCCTAAATTCCCTGCAAGGGGACTTGGGAGGAGTCTTTTATTCTTAAGTTTCTTACAAAAGCGAAGCTCAAAATATTAGCTATTCCCAATGTCTTCCGGATGTTGGGAATAACTGTTTTTAGACTATCCGTAATTTCTGTTGTTTTCATGCTTTTTGCAAATGCTCAGTAATGAACAGAAAGTTGAAGTGTGCGACGCAACAGGTGATGATAGCAGCAAAACAGTTGGCAAAATAATAAATCTGACCGTTTGAGTTTTTACAAATAAAACTTCAAACATTAAACTTCAAACTATTTATGTTACAACAACCAATTCGCAAAACATTTGATATAGGCGGAGGCCGTGAGGTTACTATCGAAACCGGCCGCCTTGCCCGCCAGGCCGATGGTGCAGTTACTGTATCGCAAGGCAATTGTATGATTTTGGCAACAGTGTGTGCCAATAAAGAACCAAGAGAAGGACAGAGTTTCTTTCCTCTTTCAGTTGATTACCAGGAAAAATTTGCAGCAGCTGGCCGGATTCCCGGTTCTTTCTTCAAAAGAGAGGCAAAGCTCAATGATTATGAAGTCTTGACCAGCCGCTTGATTGACAGGGCCCTGCGTCCGCTATTTCCGGAAGATTATTTCTGCGATGTGCAGGTACTTGTTACACTTGTGAGCAGTGACTCTGAAGTGATGCCTGATTCATTAGCCTGCCTGGCTGCATCTGCAGCACTGGCTGTTTCGGATATTCCTATCAAAGAGATTATCTCAGAAGTTAGGGTTTCAAGAATAAATGGTGAATTCATTGTTAATCCTACCCGCAGCCAGATGGGAAAGTCGGATATGGACTTCCTCATTGCAGCAACAGAAAAGAACCTGATGATGGTGGAAGGTGAGGCGCAGGAATGCAGTGAAGAAGAGCTTGTACAGGCTCTGCAAATAGCACATGATGCAATCCGTATCCAGATAAAAGCACAAGAAGAATTGAGAGATATGGCTGGTGTAAAAGGAAAAAGAGATTACACCAAACCAGCCACAGATGAGGCTTTGAAAGAAAAAGTATATGCTTTTGCACAACCCAAGGTGTACGAAGTGGCAAAAAGCTTTTCCGGCAAACATGAACGCAGCGACAGGTTTGATGCCATTAAGGAAGAGCTGATTGCATATCTGAAACAGGATGCGGGACTTGGAGAAGAAGAGAGTTTGCCTGATCTTACTAAGAAACTGGCTTCTACTTATTATGGAGATTTGCAGTATGATGTGGTAAGGGAAATGATTCTGAATGAAAGGGTAAGGCTTGATGGCCGTGACCTTGAAACAGTCCGTCCGCTGGATATGGAAGTGGATGTACTTCCTTCTCCACATGGAGCATCTTTGTTTACAAGAGGTGAAACTCAATCGCTTAGCACTGTTACTTTAGGAACTCCTTTAGATGAATTATTAGTGGAAAGTGCAGCGGTTTCAACTGACTCAAAGTTTTACCTGCACTATAATTTCCCTCCATTTTCAACTGGTGAGGTTAAGATGATGCGTGGCCAGAGCCGCCGTGAGGTTGGCCATGGTAACCTGGCGCAACGTTCGCTCAAGCAAATGATGCCTGGGAGTGATTATCCTTACACTGTTAGGATTGTGAGTGATATCCTGGAGTCGAATGGTTCGTCATCTATGGCTACTGTTTGTGCAGGATCTCTTGCACTTATGGATGCCGGTGTACCCATTCCCAAGCATGTAAGCGGTGTTGCAATGGGATTGATTACAAAAGACGATAAATACGCCATTCTTACAGATATTTTGGGTGATGAAGACCATTTGGGTGATATGGACTTTAAAGTTACCGGTACCCGTGATGGTATTTGTGGCGTTCAAATGGATATCAAAGTTGACGGGCTTACCATGGAGGTAATGCGTAAAGCACTTGACCAGGCAAAAAGAGGCCGTCTTCATATCCTTGATTCAATGTACAATTGTATTCCCGAGGCGAGAGTTGAAGTGAAACCTCATGCCCCAAGAATGATTAAACTGTTTATTGATAAAGAATTTATTGGTGCAGTTATAGGGCCCGGTGGCAAGGTGATTCAGGAGATTCAAAGAGAAACTGGTACAACCATCAACCTTGAAGAAGTTAACAACAGGGGAGAAATAAGCATATTCAGCACTAATAAAGAAGGTGTTGAAAAAGCAGTTGACTGGATTAAAGGTATCGTAGCTGTACCAACTGTTGGCGAAGTATATGATTCAGTGGTAAAATCAATTATGCCATTTGGTGCATTTGTTGAGTTTCTGCCTGGCAAACAAGGGCTGGTACATATCAGTGAGATCAGTTGGAAACGCCTTGAAACACTGGAAGGCATTGTGAAAGAAGGCGATGCAATGAAAGTAAAACTGATTGGTACGGACCCTAAATCTGGTAAGTTCAAACTGTCCAGAAAGGCATTGATTCCGAAGCCGGAACAAAAGCCAAGGGAAGAGCAAAACCCGCCGGCACAAAGCAATTAATACATTAACCAAAACCCTGAGAAATCGGGGTTTTATTTTTTATGAATAATTACATCCAGATAGTATTTGCCAGCATCCAGCCGGAACAGGCTGAAATGCTCGTAGCGCAGCTTTCTGAAGCTGGTTTTGATGGTTTTGAAGAAGGGGAAAACGAACTGAAAGCGTTTATTCCCGAAAAAGATTATGATAAACAGCTACTGAAGGAACTGGCATATAAATATCAACTCCAATATTCAGAGCAGGCTATTCAGGAGCAAAACTGGAATGCTCTTTGGGAGTCAAACTTTCAGCCGGTGGTGGTAGAGGATTTTGTTGGTATCAGGGCTGGTTTTCATGAACCAATACCTTCAGTTGAGCATGAGATTGTGATTACTCCCAAAATGAGTTTTGGTACGGGACACCATGCCACTACATATATGATGATACAGCAGATGAAGGGTATTTCTTTTGCAGAGAAATCGGTTTTTGACTTTGGAACGGGAACCGGAGTGCTGGCCATATTAGCTGAAAAGCTGGGGGCGGCATCTGTTTTTGCCATTGATAATGATGACTGGAGTATTGAAAATGCCTTAGAAAATTGTCAGTTCAACAGTTGCCATGCTGTAGAACTCCGGAAAATGGATTCGGCCAGTGCAGGCAAACAGTTTGATATAATACTTGCCAACATAAACAAAAATGTGATTTTGGAGAATATGGCTGCGTTATCTGCCGGATTGTTACCAGGTGGTAATTTACTGTTGAGTGGCCTTCTTGAAGCTGATGAAACTGATGTTCTCTCCAAAGTAATAGAAACCAGGCTTAACTATATGGGAAAAATCAACCGAAATGGTTGGATTTGTATGAAAATCAATAAGTAAGACTGCCATTTGCGTTTATTAATAAATTGTTACCAGAATCCATTTTTGCTTAAATTTGTATTTCACATCTCTGGTTTTCTATGAACGAACTTTTGATGGTTATTTTGGCTTATTTAATTGGTAGCGTACCTACATCTGTGTGGGTAAGCAAGCATTTTTTTGACATTGATATCAGGGATTACGGCAGTGGTAATGCCGGAGCTACCAATACTTACAGGGTACTCGGGCCAAAATGGGGCACCATTGTAATGGCCGCCGATATGATTAAAGGCATCATAGCTGTAAAACTGGCTCTCCTTCTTCCTGAATATGCTGATAGTGAAGTAAGGCTTCAAAACCTTCAAACCATTTTAGGGCTTGCCGCCGTAATCGGTCATATTTTTCCAATCTGGGCTGAATTCAGGGGTGGGAAGGGTGTAGCAACTCTTTTTGGTCTGGTGCTTAGTATTTCGCCATGGACAGCGCTGAGTTGTGTTGGAATTTTCATTTTGGTTCTTTATCTCACCCGTTTTGTATCTCTAAGCTCCATATTAGCAAGTATTGCATTTCCTGTTTTTATCCTTGTAATTTTTAATGTGGAGAATCCTGTTTACAGAATATTTGCAATTGCCGTTGCATTAATGGTTGTGCTTACACACCAAAAAAATATTGGCCGTCTTTTCAAGGGAAATGAAAGTAAAGTGCCAATTTTGAAGCACCGTGATAAAAGGCGGGAGCGGAGAAAAAATATCTCATCGGGTAAGTAAGCTGATTCTTGCCTCTTTTACCTCAAAGAAAAAGCAATTGTGCCAACCCGGCATAAATATTGAACGTCATTAGAAAAATTTAAAACAATGATAAAGCGTATTACAATCGTTTTACTTGCTGCTATACTGATAGTAGCCTGTTCAAAAAATGCCTTGACTGGTAAAAGCCAGTTTACTTTACTTCCCGAAGCGGAACTACAGTCAATGGCAATGCAGGAGTACACTACTTTTCTATCGACCAATAAAGTGGTTGCAGCCAGCAATAATAAAGATGCCACAATGGTGCAAAGGGTAGGTCAGCGTATTATCAAATCGGTTCGGGAATATTATACGGAGAAAGCAATGGCCGACCAGCTAAATGGTTTTAAATGGGAGGTAAACCTGGTTGATGATAAAACTGTAAACGCCTGGTGTATGCCCGGAGGCAAGATTGTAGTTTATACCGGCATATTGCCTGTTACACAAAACGAAGCTGCCCTGGCAGCAGTTATGGGACATGAAGTTTCTCATGCTTTACTACAACATGGCAACCAGCGGATGAGCCAGGGTCTGGTACAACAGTTAGGAGGAGTAGCTTTGCAGGTTGCCCTGGCCAATAAGCCACAGGAAACACAAACCCTTTTTAATACAGCCTACGGTGTAGGGACAACAGTGGGAGTCATGCTTCCTTTTTCCCGCAAACATGAACTTCAGGCCGACAAATATGGTTTAATCTGGACTGCAATGTCCGGTTACAACCCGCAGGAAGCAATTGGGCTGTGGGAAAGAATGGAGAAACTGTCAGCAGGACAGAAACCACCTGAATTTTTAAGCACACACCCATCAGAAGGTAAGCGTATTGAACAAATTAAACAATTACTTCCGGAAGTGATGCAGTATTACAAACCGGTAGTACCTGCTGGTAAATAGACACTTATAAAAGATTATCAATTAACCGTCTGACAATCCAGGCGGTTTTTTTGTTTTCCCCAATGAAAACACATATATTTTTTGTACCTTTGCACACTGCTATTTTACAATACGGTTTTGGGTTAAGGTTAGTTCTTATTACTGGCAGATATTTTAAAAATAATTTTTAAGTATGTCTCTAACGGTTTTTGAAAAATTACAACTGGCTGACGAAAAAAATCTTCTCATCCAGGGTTTACCTTCTTCAATCGAAAAGCAATTCAGCAAAATCTCGTTTGCAAAAAATATTACCCCGCTTCTTAAAAGCAGGAAAATTGATTTTGCCCTTGTTTTTGCAGTAAACGAAAATCAGCTGAACGGAATACTTAAGGACGTCATGCCTTCGTTGCGGGATGGATCTAAGTTCTGGGTTGCGTATCCAAAGGTTACTTCAAAGATTGTAACAGATCTGAATCGGGATTCAAGCTGGAATCGTCTTACAAGCAGTGGTTACGAAAGTATTGAAAGGGTTGAACTGGACCATGTATGGAGTGCTATGCGGTTTGAAAAAGGTGAAGAATGCCGCGGTGAGGCTCCCGTTTCCAGGAAAAGGGAAGTTGCTTCTATTGCAGAATAAGTTATAAAGCTTTTTTTACGAGGTTTGCATTAAATGCAAACCTCTTTTTTATGCCCTTTCTTAACGTTGAGATAAAAGCAAAATGTAACCGCCCGGCTGCAATCAGGCAATATCTTCTTGGTAATAATGCTGATTTCAGGGGAACAGATATGCAGACAGATACCTATTTCAATGTTGGCAATGGCCGTTTGAAACTTCGTGAAGGAAATATCGAGAATAACCTTATTTATTACAACAGAAAAAACCAGGCTGGACCCAAAAACTCTCATTTTAGCCTGCTGAAAACGGATAATCCGGAATTGCTAAAAGAAATACTGACTAAAGCCAATGGCGTTAAGGTTGTAGTGAAGAAAATCCGTGAAATTTATTACATCAGCAATGTGAAATTCCATATTGATGAAGTGCCTGGATTAGGCTCTTTTGTAGAAATTGAAGCAGGCAATAAAGAGGTCAATCTTACACAAGAAGAATTGCAAAGGCAATGTGAATTCTACATAAAGGAGTTTGGTATCAATAAAGAAGACCTGGTGGATATTTCTTACAGTGATATGCTGCTGGAGAAACCTATTTGACTATTACAGCGCCAATTCTCTTTGTCAGTTCAGTTTCCATTTGTTTAAGGTGAAGATGGGTTTGCTGCAGCATATAAAGCTCATCAGGTGTATGCTCTTTCTCCATGTCAACCTGATTTTCGAGCAGCATCCTTTTTATTTTTCTTAGTTTAAGATAATTTACTGCAGACTCAACGCCTTCATTTGTACGGTCTTCATCCATTTTAAGATAGGTCATCAGTCTTTCATCGTTGCCCTTAGATATAGTGTGAATGAAGTCTTCATAATTCTGCATGAATAATCCTGTTTGGTAGCCAGTTGACTGGCTGTACTCTTTTCTCCAATGGTCACTTTCTTCATACGGAAAATTAAGCAATGAAACGGCCAGGGTACTAAGTTTAGAGTCAGGGTGATAAATAAAAAAGTTTCTGTTTGCCGTTTCAGGATTGGTATGAATAAGTTCTTTAAAAACTGCCATTAGCCTGATCACATCTTTATTGTCAATCAGCGTTTCATCCACCATCTCCTCAAAAATATACTCAGCGACCAGTTTTTTATCATCCCATTTCCTTATCCCATATTCAAGTAAGATACGGGCTACTTCCCGTTCCTGTAATTCATCTTTAAAGAGCAGGTTGAAGGTGGCATCATCATAATCGGTATGTTCCGCCTTTTTTGCATTTTCCTCAGCCAGTTTTGCTTCTTCAAAAGGCATTCTGCGTTCTTGTGTCGCAATCCGGTCTCTTATAAACTTATTGACCAACGAGTGCATACCGGCCTCATCAATTTTCAGTATCTCTGAACACTGTTTTATATAATCCTGCTGTTTGGTAAAATCTTCTGCCTTATTGATTCTGGAAATGGTTTCGGCTATGCGGTTAACAACTTCTGATTTTTTTGTCGAATCATTGCCAGCATCTTTCAGTGCCACTTCTAACTGAAAGAGGATAAAATCCT
>CALLZY010000238.1 GCA_937858715.1 uncultured Chitinophagaceae bacterium
AGATATCAGGGCCTTTTGTATTATTACGTAGAATAAATCCTGTAAAATCAACTTCGTTCCGTCACACGACGCTTTTTTATCCAGGCGGAGACCATCAAACCTCTGTGCAACTCCGTGCTGCCTTTCCCTCTGTGCCCTCTGTGGTTATTGCCTTTCCAACCGATAGCTATCGGTTCCGCTTCAGCGGAATCCTCTGTGCAACTCTGTGCTGTCTTTCAATCAGTGCCCTCTGTGTTTAAAACATTAAGAAACATCACCGTGTCCGCTGTGGTTAACCCATCTTCCATATTAAACTACTTTCAACAACATTAAACAACTATTAATCTTCTCTCTCCCCCTTTTCATTCATTCGACCCCTTTGCACCGCAGGATTTCCTGTTACCAAAGCAAACGCCGGAACATCCTTCGTTACCACTGCCCCGGCACCCACAAAAGCATATTGCCCGATTTCTACACCACAGAGTATGGTGGCATTGGCACCAATTGTGGCACCCTTCCTGAGAAATGTTTTTTTAAATTCATTCTTCCTGTTTATTGCACTGCGGGGATTGGTTACATTAGTAAATACGGCCGAAGGCCCGATAAACACTTCATCCTCGCAAATCACCCCTTCATATAAAGAAACGTTGTTCTGCACTTTTACCCCATTGCCCAGTATAACCCCGTTTGCTACAAACACATTTTGTCCCAGTATGCAGTTTTCGCCAATTACAGCGCCTGACATCAGGTGACAGAAATGCCACACTTTAGTGCCGGCTCCTATGCGGCAGCCGTCATCAATAACAGAAGTGGGGTGTATGAAAACTGTCTCACTCATTGAAAATACTTTCTGTGATGCTGAGTAACTGTTTTCTTTATCATCTCCCAGGATGCGGGCATCAGCATCTCTGGCATTTCATCGTTCTCGGCATCCTCAAAATACACAAGACTTTTTAATACCATAAACGCTGAACCATCGGCAAATTTTTCTTCGTAAAGCTGAACCATTTCTTTAAGGCTGAATTCTTTCAGCAGGAAATAAAGATCAGTAAAGTCTTTTTTAGCACCCCTCCCTGTAATTGCAGACAGTTTCATTGCCGCTATATCCTTTTTGGAAGCAAGCCTGATGTTATTTTCATTTAAAGGTTCTGACAGCCATGGATATGAATAGTTTACAAAATCAACCTTAATACCATTTACAAGAAGACTCTTAATATTTTTCAACTTGTTAAGCCATACTATATTGCCCATTGAAGAAACTGTTTCTGTCAGTATCGTTTCATCCAATGATAACGCACCAAACAAATCCAGATCAACTGATTTCCTGTGACCTGCTTGCAAAGCCATCGCAGTACCACCCACCAGTCGTAAAGGTGAGAACAAAGGTTCTGCCATGATTTTGTTCAGGAGTTCCAGTGTTGGGGAATCGACTGTTTCAAAATGTAACATCGAAACGATTCTTTTGGTATTCCGGTTAACAGTGAGATAAACCCAAGAGACTTCTCATCAAGAGAACGAAGCTCTTTGCATATTTCACCGATCTTGTTTATTCCATATTGCTGCTGCAGAATATTCCAGTCAAGGATCAACCCGTATTCCAATACCCTTTTTACGATTTGAGCTTTGTTTTTTTCCCAATCCAGTTTATTCCGGTCCACATCCCAAAAAAGGTGCGGCGAAAAATCAGCTATGGTTATTGTTTTATTCTCCAAAGTAAACTCCTTAAACTATATTAAACTTATTTCAACCACAATTAAACTATTTTCAACTACTATTAAACAATATTCAACCATCATTCAACCATTCTCACCAACCCTATCTCTTCCCAAACGCCAGGTGATCCTTCCAGATTTCCTCCTGCGGCAATGATTTAAAATAGTCGTATGTCAGCTTCAGTCCTTCTGCTCTTGAAACTGCGGGCTGCCAGCCTAATATATTCTTAGCCCTGGTAATATCCGGCTGCCGTTGCTTTGGATCATCAGCCGGTAAAGGCCGGTAAACAATTTTTTGCGTGGTGCCTGTCAGTGCAATGATTTCTTCTGCAAAATCTTTCAGGCTGATCTCATCGGGGTTACCGATATTCATGGGCTGTGCATAATCGCTCAGCAGCAAACGGTAAATACCTTCTATAAGGTCAGCGACATAGCAGAAACTGCGGGTCTGGCTGCCATCGCCAAAAACAGTTAAGTCTTCACCACGCAACGCCTGGCCGATAAAGGCCGGCAGTGCCCTTCCGTCGTTTAAGCGCATACGGGGGCCATAGGTGTTAAAGATGCGTACGATCCTTGTCTCCACACCATGATAGGTATGATAAGCCATGGTCATCGCCTCCTGGAAACGCTTTGCTTCGTCATATACGCCTCTGGGACCTACAGGGTTTACGTTGCCCCAGTAATCTTCATTTTGCGGATGTACCAGCGGGTCGCCATAAATCTCACTGGTGCTGGCCACCAATACTCTTGCCTTCTTGCTCAACGCAAGACCAAGGCAGTTATGTGTGCCCAATGAACCAACCTTTAATGTCTGAATGGGAATTTTCAGATAATCAATCGGGCTGGCCGGAGAGGCAAAGTGAAGGATATAGTCCAGGTGGCCGGGCACATGAATGAACTTACTTACATCATGATGATAAAAACTGAACTGCTTCAGCGGAAACAGGTGTTCAATATTTTTCAGGTTACCGGTGATCAGGTTATCCATGCCAATCACCTCATACCCTTCTTTGATGAACTTGTCACAAAGATGGGAACCCAAAAAACCGGCGGCACCTGTTATCAGTACTCTTTTCATGTATGATTTTGTATTTTTTAATATCGCCTCTTCTTCACTTGTCACGCCTTTGTTTCTTGGCACACTTAACCTACTTGTCACACTGACGAAGGAAGTGTCTCTCCTTTGAAACACGGCACCCCGGTCTACTTGTCACACCGACGAAGGAGGTGTCTCCCTTCTGGAAACCTGGGCTAAAGGCCGTCCCTTACTCGGGCCTTGCTCCTTCTGACACAGACTCCTCCTGCCACTTACTTTTGCCTGACAGATAAACCTTGTGTAAGGCAGTTCGGAGTGACAAGTTACCGGAGGCGTCTCACTTCTGAAACTATCCGTCCTTCCTGTGAAACAACCGGTCCGGAGGCCATTTCCCACAAACCTCTTCATTCAAAAACTTCCAACCAGGATTAAAAGAACTGATTAATGCCTCCTTCTTACTTCTTCTCCAGCCCTTAATTTCCTTTTCACGGATAATCATATTATTAATATACGCAGAGGACTCATAATACAATAAGTAATGAGCATGATACTTTCCTGTAAAAAAAACGGGATTACCTCTTTGTAAAAAATGCTCAACCAACCGCTGCGGCAAATTATTCGTTACCCCTGTATAAAGAACTTTCCTGGTAACATTTGTAACGATATAAACAAAATACTCGCTGTTGTTTAAAAACATTGCCGTAACCCTTTACATGATAACAGGCTTCCTTTTAAGGCCGTATGATCCGTATTAAGGCTTTACTTCAGACTATTCGATTCTTAACAAGGACTCCCCGCCACGGCGGGCAGGCTCGTTCCCCGGAGTGACAAGTAGGTTGAGGAATAACGCTAATTAAGACTTTCAACCCCTTTCAACTTTTCAACCCTTCAACCTCTCTCAGCCAACCTCAACCTTCTCTCTGCCAATACTCTCATAATAGAAACCAAGACTCCGCATCAAACCTGTATCATAGAGATTACGTCCGTCAAAAATCACTTTCGCTTTCAGCGATGATGCTATCTTTCCAAAATCCGGTGTGCGGAATTCATTCCACTCTGTACAAATAATCAGAGAAGCGGCTCCTTCCAAAGCTGCATACTGGCTGCCGGCAAACTGAATTTTATCTCCGTATATTCCCCTTACATTCTCCATCGCTTCGGGATCAAATGCCTGAACATTGGCACCATTGGCAAGCAGGTAATCAATTACCTCCAGTGCCGGTGCTTCACGGATATCATCTGTATTGGGCTTAAAGGCCAGCCCCCAGAGAGCAAATGTTTTACCGGCAATATCATTATTGTAATAATGCCTGATCTTGGAAATGAAGAAACTTTTCTGCAGTTTGTTCACATCCATTACAGCGTTCAGTATTTTAAAATCATAGGCCACTTCGGTTGATGATTTGGCCAGGGCCTGCACATCTTTAGGAAAACAACTGCCGCCATAGCCCAGTCCCGGGTACAGGAAATGTTTACCAATCCGGAAGTCTGTACCCACCCCTTTGCGAACCATATCTACATTGGCTCCCAATTTTTCGCACAACACAGCTATCTCATTCATAAAAGAGATTTTTGTAGCCAGGAAGCTGTTTGCCGCATACTTGGTAAGTTCTGCACTTTTCTCATCCATGAAAATGATGGGGTTGCCCTGCCGCACATACGGCTCATACAATTGGTGCATCAGTTTTATGGCCCTTTCTGATTGTGTGCCCACCACTACCCTGTCGGGCTTCATAAAATCATCAACGGCACAACCTTCACGCAGGAACTCAGGGTTACTCACCACATCAAAAGCCTTTGCTAAAGAATCACCACCGCTTTCCAAAATAGTCTGCCGCACTTTATCAGCAGTGCCTACCGGCACAGTGCTTTTGTCAACCACAACAGTGTAGCCATCTGCAGGCAACAGTTTGCCCAGGTCCCCGGAAACACCCAGCACATATTTTAAATCGGCGCTGCCATCCTCACCCGGAGGTGTGGGCAAGGCCAGGAAGATTATGCTTGCACCTTTTATACCCTCTTCCAGTGAAGTGGTAAAATGCAGGCGGCCCTCTTTCAGGTTCCTGGTAAATACCTTTTCAAGCCCCGGCTCATAAATAGTGATGGTTCCGGCGGAGAGCTTTTTCACTTTTGAAGCGTCAATATCAATACAAGTGACATCATTTCCGGTCTCAGCAAAACAGGTACCGCTTACTAAACCTACATAGCCGGTACCCACAACTGCAATCTTCATACTATTTAATTTGTTTTATTTCATTTTATATGCTAACCACAGCGAACACAAAGCACACTGAGAATGGCACTCACAGATTAACACAGATTCTCTGCTATTCTTTTTTTACTTTGGTACTTTTTATTCCGCTTCAGCGGAATCCTCTGTGTCCTTCCATATTGCCTTTCCCTCTGTGTTAAAAATCACAAAGCATTCGCCGTGTCCGCTGTGCCTGCTGTGGTTTAACGATATTCAACTTTTAAACCATTAAACCATATTAAACCTTCCCTCACCTCATCGCAACCCGCCTGAGATACTCTCCATACCCGCTTTTTACCAGCTCATTGGCCAACGCCAGCAATTGCTCTTTCGTAATAAAGCCATTCCGGTATGCTATTTCTTCAATACATCCAATATTCGTTCCCTGTCTTTTTTCAATCACCCTTACGAACTCACTGGCATCACTTAAGGAATCAAAAGTGCCCGTATCCAGCCAGGCAGTACCCCTGTCAAGCACTGCTACTTTAAGCTTTCCCTTTTTCAGGTACTCCTTATTTACATCCGTTATTTCATACTCTCCTCTTGCAGATGGCGCAAGGTTTTTTGCAATTTCCACCACACTATTATCATAAAAATATAAACCGGGCACCGCATAATTCGATTTGGGTTCCTTTGGTTTTTCCTCAATACTAACAGCATTCATGTCATCATCGAACTCCACCACACCATATCGCTCCGGGTCAGATACCTGGTAGGCAAAAACATAACCGCCTTCCACATCGTTAATTGATTTTAGCTGGCTGCCCAGGCCTGTTCCGTAAAATATATTATCACCCAGCACCAGGGCAGCTTTATCTTTCCCTATGAAATCTGCTCCGATTACAAAGGCCTGTGCCAGTCCGTTAGGTACTTCCTGTACTGCATATTCAAAACGGCATCCCACATGGCTGCCATCGCCAAGCAGACGTTTAAACTGGGCATTATCTTCCGGGGTGGTAATGATAAGCACCTCTTTAATTCCCGCCATCATCAAAGTAGAAAGCGGGTAATAGATCATCGGCTTATCATATATCGGCATTAACTGTTTCGAAATTGCCTTTGTGATCGGGTAAAGCCTGGTGCCAGAACCACCTGCTAGGATAATACCTTTCATTTGAGGGAAGTTTAATGTAGTTGAACGTTGATGAAAATTGTTTATAGTGCTACCGGCCACTTAACTGCTCAGCGGTATCATAGGTTGTAACAGATATGGAGCAGTTATCAACAACCACATATAACCAAGTTTACCGATGCGCTTTACTTGAGATGTTTTTAGATTTGAGAGCTTAATTGAAAGTAATTGTACCTGTTGGCGATAAGCAGTTAATTTTTCGGCATTAAGATAACCAAGGTCAGTAGCAATGATGATATGATTAAATAATTCCATCAGACTGCTGAATGATACTGTTGTAAAATGAGCCTGGTCTTTTGCTGTTTGACGGGTAGTTCCCTCGGCAATATTTGCACATACTGACACTGCCGCTCTTCTCATTTGTGATACCAGTAAATATTTTTCTTCCTGCGGAAAAGATTGAGTAGCCTTATAAATTTCAGATGCGAGTTTTTTGGCCAATTGCCAGACCTCCAGCTTTTCAAATGAGAACTGATAAAATTTGGTTTCTTCCATAATAAACAGTTTTCAACAATATTAAACCTCATTCAACCACATTAAACCATTTTCAACACTCATTAAACCACATTCAACCGTACTCAGCCCCGATACTGCGTCTCGTAATACCGCTGATACTCCCCGCTTGTTACATTCTTCAGCCACTCCTGGTTTTCAAAATACCAGTCAATCGTAAGCTTCAATCCTTCCTCAAAAGTTACCGAAGGTTTCCAGCCTAATTCTTTATTAATTTTTGTGGCATCAATGGCATAGCGGCGGTCATGACCGGGCCTGTCTTTGATATAAGTAATCAACTGCTCACTGGTTCCGGGAGTATTGCCCAGTTTTTCATCCATCTGCCTGCACAATAATTTCACCAGGTCAATATTCTTCCATTCATTAAACCCGCCGATATTATACGTATCACCTGTTTTACCATGGTGGAAAACGGTGTCAATTGCTACTGCATGGTCTTTTACATAGAGCCAGTCACGGGTGTACAAACCATCCCCATAAACAGGCAACGGCTTCTTATGTATAATGTTATTGATAAAAAGCGGAATCAGCTTCTCGGGAAAATGATTGGGTCCATAGTTGTTAGAGCAGTTGCTGATAACCACCGGCAACCCATAGGTATCATGATAAGCCCTGACGAAATGATCGCTGGAAGCCTTGGAGGCACTGTACGGTGAATGAGGATCGTATCTGGTATCTTCTGTAAAGAACCCGGTATCACCTAATGCGCCATATACTTCGTCAGTAGAAACATGATAGAATTTCTTTCCGGCATAATCTCCCTTCCAGAATTCCTTCGCTGCATTCAGCAGGTTAACAGTGCCGATAACATTGGTATATACAAAATCCAGTGGTGACAGAATGGAGCGGTCCACATGGCTCTCAGCAGCCAGGTGAATAACCCCTGCGGGCTGATATTTCCTGAAAATATTATCTATTGCTTCCTTGTCCAGGATATCAGCCTTCTCAAAAACATAATCAGGGGATTGTTCAATATCCCTCAGGTTCTCAAGATTTCCGGCATAGGTCAATGCATCAAGATTGATGATTTTATACTCCGGGTATTTTGTTACAAACAACCTCACTACATGCGAACCGATAAAACCAGCTCCCCCTGTAATTATTATTGCTTTCATTTTTTGTTATTTATTGACAGAACTTCAGAACAGTAATATTGGCATAGCCCTTCAACCACATTCAACCGTATTAAACCACATTCAACTTCACTCAACTCCTGTCCATGTACCACTTCCATGTCTGCCTCAAACCAGTAAGCACCGGCACCTTCACCTCGTATCCCAGCAGCGTCGTCGCCTTCGAAATATCCGCCAGGCTGTGTTTAATATCTCCGGTTCTTTCCGGCCCGAAATCAGGCTCCAGGCTGCTTCCGGCCTCCATCCTCAACGCATAAAAAAGTTCAGTTAAAGTTGTCTGATCACCACAGGCTACATTATACACCTGGTTAACTGCAGATGGCCGATCGGTGAACAAGGCAAGTGTATTGGCCAAAACAGCATTATCAACATAGGTAAAATCCCTGCTGTGTGAACCATTGCCGTTGATGACGGGCGGTGTATTGGTCAGCAACCCCTGTATGAACAAAGGAATAACGGCTGCATAAGGTCCATTTGGGTTTTGCCTGGGGCCAAAAACATTGAAATACCGCAGACCAACAAATTCCATGTCAAACAAACGGGCATACACCTGTGCATATAATTCATTAACTAATTTGGTAACAGCATACGGTGAGAGTGGGTTACCAGTTTTATCTTCAACTTTCGGCAGCCCCTGATGATCCCCATAAGTGGACGAGCTGGCCGCATACACCACTCTTTTTATTTCACATTCTTTTGCAGCAGTAAATACATTCACTGTGCCGCCAATATTCACATCGTTAGTAGTAACAGGATCGGCAATTGAACGGGGTACTGAACCCAGTGCAGCCTGGTGTGATATTAAATGAACACCCCTGCAGGCTTCCAGGCAGGTATTATAGTCCCGGATATCGCCTTCGATAAACTGAAACTTAGGATTAGTGCGGAACTCTTTGATATTATCCAAAGAACCGGTTGACAGGTTATCAAGTACTCTCACCCCGGTCACCCGGTCATCCTTCAGCAAAGATTCAGTTAGATTAGAACCGATGAATCCTGCCCCTCCCGTAATCAAAACTATCATGGAGTCGTTTGTTTATTTTTTTGCTTTGCGAAAGAACCTCCTGAAATCGAGAAAATCAACAATCCTGTCGAGAATACCCTTCGGTGGCGTTTCTTCCTCATAATAACTGCCATAACCATGTCCATAACCATATCCATACCGGCCATAGCCATAATAGCCATAACCCGGCTTCACTTTCACATCATTGATCACCACCGACATTTTCGGCAGTTTTTGTTCCCGGTAAAACTCATCAATCAGAGCCACCTGCTTTTTAAAAGTATAGTTCTGACGTACTATGTACAATGTGGTATCGGCATATTTTCCCAGTGTCATAGCATCACTGACCATACCGATAGGTGCAGTGTCAATAACGATCATATCATAATGGTCTTGAAGCCAGGCAAATAATTTGTCAACTAATGGATCAAGCAGCAGTTCTGACGGGTTTGGCGGAACGGGGCCGCAACCCATTACAAAAAGGTTAGGCTGTTCCGGCACTTCCCGGATGAGGTCAGCAGGATTATCCGTCTTTCCTACAAGATAATTGGTAATACCCTTGCTTTTTGACAGTCCAAGACCGGAAATGAGTTTGGGTTTGCGTATATCAAACTCTAATACTACAGTTTTTTTGCCAGCCAATGCCAGCACCGAAGCAATATTGGTACTGATAAATGATTTTCCCTCCCCGCTGAATGAAGAAGTGGTAAGTATCACCGCTTTTTCTTTACCATGTATTACATACTTAAGGTTTGAGCGTATGATACGGAATTGCTCGGCCACCATGCTCCGGTTGGTTTTGGTGGTTATAAGTGCCTTATCGGAAAAGGAGTGGCCTACTTCACCAATAATGGGTACCGGTGTGATCTTTTCAATATCGAACCGGGTGGTGATTTTATCGTTCAGTACTTCTGCAATAAATATAAATACAGCAGGAATCAAAATTCCTAATAATACAGCTATAGCCTGAATCATTCTTTTCTTGGGACTAACCGGAACAGAAGATGGCCCCGCTCTGTCAATAATTTCTGAATTAGAAACGGTAGATGCCCTGGATATAGCCGTTTCTTCTTTCTTGACCGTAAAGTCTTTCTCTAATCCCTGGTATAAATCCACCTGTCTTTTCAGTTCTACCATCTCTTTGACCTTCTCGGGCATGGCACTCAACTGGTTTTCTCCCACACTGCCCCGCTGCCTGTTCTTCGCCAGGCTCTCACGGGCCACATTCTGCAGGTTGCGCAGGCTTTCCCTGATATTCAGTCTTGTTTTTTCAATCTGTTCGTCCAACTCCTTCACCATCGGATGTGCAACAGGTACATTTGCATCAACCAGTTTTTTTCGCTCCATCTGTGCCTGGTTGTAGGCTTCAACAAATGTAACAAGGGTATTATCTGCAAGACCCAGTGATGACGGAACCACTATTTTTGAAAAAGAGTTTTTCTTATCTGCCAGGTATTCATCCACATACTGCGCATTGCTCAGTATCTCTGTTTGTATAAGTATGTTTTTGTCTGTCTCAGCAATCACTTCAAAGTACTTCCCAGTCTGTGTTTCAGCATCAATCAGCTTATTCCTTGTCTGAAAATCAAGATACAAACGCTGTACGCTGTCAAGTTTGCGGCTGTTCTCGGCTAAACGTTCATTCACAAACACCAGTATCTGGTCTGAAGAAAGTTTTTTCTGTTCTAAACTGTACAGATCATATTCTTCCATTACCCCGTTGATAACATCGGCCGCCAGGTTAGGATTGGTTGACTGCATGGATATAATAAGTATTCCGGTTCCTGCAGTTTTTGGCATAATCCGTAAGGCATTGGCATATTGAGCAGCCACCTGGTCTGTGGTTTGCCATACCACATTGTAGGTATTGGTACCTGCACCGCCATACGTCTTTTGCAACGCAAAAACACCATTTGAAGTGACAAACTCCTGTCCAAACCGGTAAACTTTAGCATCATCACCCACCCTGAATTCTTCGTTATTTAAGAACTTCAGCTTAAAAGAAAAGCTACTTGACGAATCCTTTACAATACCATTTACTAAAAAGGGGCCGGTCTTATAGATATTTACAGTTTTAATCTTTCCCACCGCATAGTAGCTGAAATGCAGATTATGCTTATCCACCACTCTTTTCATCAGAGGCTTTGACTTCAATATCTCCATCTCTGTCTGGATACTCTGGCTTTTGTTGCCGTCAAACAACTCATCCACCTTGTCACCCCTACCACCTTTTCCCTGGTCGTTGCCCTTTATAATCATGCTACCGGCACTGCTGTATGTGGGAATAGTATATCGCAGGTAAAGAAATGCACCCAGCAAAGCAATAGCCACTGATATCACAAACAGAGGAATAAAACGCACATACTTAAAAACAAGGTCTTTGATACTCAGGTTCCAGAGTTCAACCCGGTTTTTGTGCTGTTCAAACTGAACTGAATTTTCTTCCATGAAGGTGTTATTATTAAATCAGAAGAGTTATTATCGTATTAAAAGATTGGTTAGGGTAGCCACAGCCATCACAATTCCAAGCGCAAAAGAAACTTTCTGGAATGCTTTCTGCTGATCCATCTCTTTTACCCGTTGCTTCGAAGGAGATACCAGTATCATATCATTCTGTGCCAGGTTATAATAGGGCGAATCAAATATATCTTTTGAAGTAAGGTCTATGTAACCGGTCTCCCGTTGTCCGTTTACCTCTCTTATAATTTTAATATCATTCTTTTTGCCATATTCGGTTACTCCACCTGCTAATGTTATCGCCTCAAGAATAGTAAGCCGCTCCCCCGGCACTGTAATTTGTCCGGCACGGGCCACCTCGCCCAAAATATTCACCCGAAAATTAGTGAACCGTATAATCACCGTTGGGTTTGCTAATAGTTCTACCGGCACTGTAAGCCGCTTTTTAATTTCAGCAGCCAGTTCCTGCTTGGTCAGTCCTTCCGCATGAATAGCACCCAGACGGTGATGCTCAATATTACCCTGCATATCCACCAGGTAACCGCTGACAGTACTGCCTTCCGCTGCCGGCAAATTAAAAATGGCATCGGCTTCCGGTTTTGTACTCAGGCTGTTGATTTGAACAGACAGGATATCGCCTTTCTGTATTTTCAGATCGGCAATCTTTACAATACCTTTCCCTGTAGTGTCATTTACCTGCTCAAGATAATTGGGTAACGCCTGCTGTGGTTTGCACGACAGCAGGTAAACCGGCAAAATCAACAAAGGAATAAACCTCAGAATTTTCATTACTTTTCTTTTATTGAATTAACGTAATAACTTCTTTGAAATCGCTTTCATAGCTGCCGCTAAATACTTTCTGCAACCACTTGCACTTTTTTCTTTTCAATATACGCCACCAGTAAATAACCAAGACTGTCAATAACAACCTTCACAAACTTACCTTTTAATTCCACTACCTTCCCTTCCAAATCCATAAAACTGCCGTTGGTGATTCGTACCCGCTGATTCACTTTGATACCCACCGGATAGGCCTCCACATTCTCATATTCATCCAGAAAACGTTTTATTGCTTCAATCTCTTTTTCCTTAATCACAGCAGGTTTTCCATCCCAATAAACAAAATTGATGACACCTGCTGTTGTACGAACAGGTAACCGGTGTTCATCAGCTATCTTTACGAACACATAAGACTTAAATAACGGTTCTTCCACCACCTTGATACGGTCACTCCATTTTCGTCTTATTTTATTAAGCGGACAATAACATTCGATTCCCCTCTCCTCCAGGAGCCGGGCTGCTTTCTTTTCCCATCTGGGCCGTGTATAAACGGCTAACCACCTTTTAGTCAATGATAATAGTTTGCATAGCTTCGCCACCTCAGTCACATACTTTTTTCTTATATAACTGATTATTAAGGCATTAAATGTAGACATAAAAACGGCGTTACTTATCCGTTTTTATACGCATGCAAATATACAGGATGCTGGGAGTGAGAAAAGAATAAAATGCACAGATTTTGAAGGATTTATTCCCATTGGTTGATAACTATTTCGTAATACCACGAATGTTGTATAGTACCTTCCCTTGCATCTCATTAATGTCTTGCCCTATTTATGAAACTTTGCTAAAGCCCCTCAGAAATTTCATACCGTTGGAATGGGTTTTTGAAAGAGAGTTTTTGAGCCGTAAGTATTAAACAGAAAGTTGGGTTCACTTTCCATTAGCATGCCTGAGAATGCTGTTTTGTACAGCCAACCAGGGGGTTCTGGCATAGTTGTGGCATAGTTCCGGCATAATTGTAGCATAGTTGTGGCAACCAATAGCAGCTATGGGACAACCCTGCCACAACTCCGGAATAACGCTGCATTAAACAGGATACAGGGTTCTGTTAAGCCCGGCAAGACAGAGGTTTCCCGGACCATTACAGAGGTGATGATAGCCGCGACCCGCTACATTCAACCATTTTAAACTATTTCATGCTATGCCTGGTGAAGCAAGCCATATTCAACAACTTTGAACCAAATTCAAACATTTTCAACACCTTCAACTACCTTTAAGCACCAAAACAACTTCACTTGAAACAGCGTTATTACTCCCTCGATGTTTTCCGGGGTGCCACCGTTTGCCTGATGATTCTCGTAAACAATCCCGGTTCATGGTCTCATATTTATGACCCCTTAGAACATGCCCCCTGGCATGGCCTCACTCCCACAGACCTGGTGTTTCCGTTCTTCCTTTTTGCCGTAGGAAATGCCATGAGTTTTGTGATGCCCCGCCTCGAAGCCGGTGGCGATGCTGCTTTCTGGAAAAAAGTAATAAAACGTACAATACTGATTTTCCTGATTGGCCTGTTTCTGAACTGGTGGCCCTTTGTGAAATGGGCAGATGATACGCTGGCTTTCAAACCCTGGTCATACATTGACAGCAAGGGTAACTTGCAAGGGGTTCGTATTCTGGGTGTACTTCAAAGGATAGCCATTGCGTATTTCTTTGCTTCCGTACTTGTGTATTACCTGAAAGCCAGAAAAGCATTTTTGGTTGGGTTAATTTTATTATTGGTGTATTGGCTGCTCTGCTATTATTGGGGCAACCCGGGTGATCCTTACAGCCTTGCAGGCTGGTTTGGAACTGATATTGATAAGTCCATATTAGGCGTTGGCCATATTTACAAAGGAGAAGGCGTACCCTTCGACCCTGAAGGACTGATGAGTACAATACCTGCCATTGTGCAGGTAATATTCGGGTATCTTGTTGGAGATTATATTCAAAAGAAAAGCCTGCAGGTTCCGGATAGTTCCGGAACAATGACTGGAGGAATTTACCAGATGCTCACCGGCTTATTTGTGATTGGCGTAGCCTTGCTTGTTACTGGTTTCTGCTGGGACACTGTATTTCCTATTAATAAAAAAATATGGACCAGTTCGTACGTAATCTACACCACAGGCCTTGCCATTATCACTATCGCCACGATGATCTATATGATTGAAGTAAAGAATATCCGTGGCGGTCTGGCAAAGTTCTTCGATGTGTTTGGCAAGAATCCTTTGTTCATATTTGCCCTGAGTGCCTTTCTTCCCAAAGGATTGGGATTAATCAGACTGGGCGAGGGTGTAAATCCCTGGAACTGGTTGTACCGGGAAGTACTTGTACATATTCCCGGTGCAAAAGAAAATGGATCACTGTTATATGCCCTTAGTGTCATCACCTTCATGTGGGCTATTTGCTACTGGCTGGACAAGAAGAAGATTTATATAAAGGTGTAGTCCGGTACCTTAACAAGATTTTACCACTTGCAATGACATCCCTGTTATGTAAGTGGTTTTTCTTTTGCATCTGTTTCATGTAACAATCGATAACATGAAACTCTATACATTTATCAGCGCAGCCGCCCTTCTTTTCTTTTCTGGTTTTATGATGAAGAAACAAGCTGCTCCACTTTACGACACCAAATGGTCGCTTAAAAAATATATACACAGCAAGGCACTGAACAGGTAAATACAAAAGCTTTTATAAAGTTCAACGCTGCAAATCTCAGTGCAGGCGGCAATGGCAGTTGCAACAGCTTTGGTGGAACTTTATATGTTTCAAATGACTCCATCAGTATCACCAATATCTTCTCTACAAAAATGTACTGCGATGGCGTGCAGCAAACTGAGGACAGTTTTTTTAACCAGTTGGAAAAAGCAACCCGTTATAAAATAAAAGAGAAAACACTCCTGCTTTATAAAGGAAGCACTTTATTGCTTGAGTTTATGGCAGAATAAAAAAAGAGTACCATTACCACCGGTACTCTTTCGCTTTTTCTATTCGCCGGTCAGTCCGTCAGACTCTCCTGAATCCCTGTTACGTTCCTTTTTCCAGCTACGGTGTTTAGCACCATCCATCTTCACAATTTTAGGTGTAAACTTACCCACCACATCCACCAGTGCCTTTTGCGACTGCATTACCACATTTATATCCTTGTAGGCAAACGGAGATTCGTCGAGTCCGCCTCCCAGCAATTTCACTCCATACTTTTTCAGTTCATCTTTAAACTGCTTATCTGTTACTGAAGCAATGGCCCTTGTACGGCTCATCTTTCGTCCTGCACCATGCGATGCCGAATTAACAGATGCCGCTTCTCCTTTTCCTTTTACAATGAAACCATCCGCCGTCATAGAGCCGGGAATAATTCCCAATACATCTTTACCTGCAGGTGTTGCTCCTTTACGGTGAACAATTACATCTTTCCCTTCCCAGTTCTCTTTCCACGCAAAGTTGTGATGGTTTTCTACCATCTTCACAGGCTTATGTCCCAACTGCTTTGCAATTTTTGCGTGAATAATATGGTGGCAGGCACTGGCATACTCTCCTGCCAGGTTCATGGCATTCCAGTATTCAATACCGGCTTCTTCATCCAGCGTAAGCCAGGCAAGATTTTTTGCATCCTGGGGCAAACGCCTTTTGCTGATAGCCAGTTTGGTATAATGGTTGGCGATAGTGGCCCCTAATGCCCTGGAACCTGAGTGAGTTAAGAAACCCACATATTTTCCCGCATCAAGCCCCAGCACCACATCTCTTTCAGGTATATCTGCCACACCGAATTCTGCAAAGTGGTTACCGCTTCCGGATGTCCCCAATTGTTTCCATGCCCTGCCATGCAGTTTTTTTAGCAATGGTAACTGAAAGAACAGTTCATCTTCCATCACATCATGGTTGGCGGCCCGGTCGAACTGGGCACCACTGCCAAACAAGGTAGCTTCACCCAATTCTCTTGCATAGAAAGATTCCTTATCCGTCAGTTCTTTTGGGTTAATGGAGAATATACTCAGACACATACGGCATCCAATATCCACCCCCACACCGTAAGGGATTACGGCATTATCAGTTGCCAGCACTCCGCCAATGGGCAAACCATAACCACTGTGTGCATCGGGCATTAACGCACCGGCCACACTTACCGGCAATTTAGCCGCCTGGTACATCTGGTGCATGGCACCTTCTTCAATATGTTCCTGTCCGAATATATTGAAGTGAATACCTTTCTGGTTTAATGAAATGGTCTGTCCTTCCGCCTCCGGTTCAGGCATCAGTTTTTCAGCAATGGGCTTCAGTATTTCATCATCCAGGTAGTTCTCAGGAGCATTAAGAATTTGTTTCAATATGCCTAATGCCTCATCTTCTGTATGATGTTTGAATTGTGTGCACATTGTATGCATCGCCACACTCACTACCGGTCCTTCCGGGTAGCCAATGGCACGGATTTGTTTTCCTGTTAATTTTAGTTTACTCATAACACAAGTGCCTAAAGAGGCCAAATTTTTTTTTCATAAAGATTCTCTCTCATCGCAGTTACCAATCTGTTTGCCGCCTGAATATCCGGCTCATCAGGTAGGTCTGATTTAGCAAATAATGCAGCAAGATCTTCTTTTAACTTTTCAGCTTGTTTCACCAAATCATCGTATTCGAACTTACCTTGTTTTATATCCAATAAAAAGTTTCTATCCTGTCTCTTCACATTAATACTCCCTTCGGTAGCTATTTCTTTAGCCATTCGCAAAAGACGAAATACATGCATCATGTTTTTGGAGTCATAATTCTTTCCATGTGACATGGTTGTATTGTACCTGCTTTCATTTCGCTTTTCTACCCAACCCCAATACTCTTTGTACTTTTTACAATATAAAGAATAGCCATCCTTGTTGAAGTACAACAATCCAACCGGATATTGGCCTTTTGGGATGCTGCTTAAACAAACATCATTTGCTTCCACCTTCCTCATAACTCCTGAATAAATATGTTCTTTGGAATAATACAAATTGTAACAATCCCGCAAATGGTTTATAGCAGCCAGCCCAATTTCTTCCTGTTTGTAATTATTTTCTGCAAGAAATTGTTGTAACGTGATAGCTTCTTTTTGAACATGAACAAAACAAAAATCCAAAACTGATTTTTTCTCTTTCTCAACCGGGTTTACAATCTTCTTTTCCAGTCCAAATGCCTTTTTTATTTGTGTATAAGCATAGTTGGCAAAAGTTTGCTCACAAAGCTTAGAAAGAAATATTTCCCGCTTCACCATATTCATTACTTCATGTCTGTACAAAACACATTCATCCGGAATGTTTAATAACTCCAGGATGTTGGGGTTATTCTTAGCCAGCAATTCAATAAACCGCCTCAGTTCATAGTAAACAATATCATTGCTTTCGTTTGAAACTTGCGAATAGTAGTCCAAAGAATAAAATATTTCTTTAGGTAAAACAAATACACCCCTGATATCAGTATCAGATGTGGCAGTGTTTAATCCGTAAGCCTTGCTTCCTACGATAGCTTCAAATATCAACCAGCCCTTTTCTTTTATGTAATCAATTGTCAGCATTTGTATTTACCATTTTTAAAAAAAACTTGGTTAAAGCGGAGTTATCTGCTTTGCTTACTCCGAGACTATTTTTTGAACAGTCAAGCAATTTCCATAATTCTTCCATCCATCCGCTCAATTTGTTGTCAGGCCTGTGAAGATATCTTTCGCCAACTTTTGCTTTGAGCCTTATCAGCTCCCGCAAATAATCTCTTTCTTTTGCATCGATAATACTCATAAGCCCCTCTATATCCATTGGTAGTACTGACCTATGTCTTACTATCCAATGACAGGAAAGCATAGAACGGATAAGATAAAAAAACGATTTTAGCCTTACTTCTTCATTTCCTGTTAACTCCATCCAAAATTTTTTTGCCAACGAGTAATGATGAAAGAAAACAGCAGTAGGGGAGTAGTATTCCTGTATAAGATCTTTAAAATCTTCTTTGAAATTCTTATCTGCATAGTAGGTTATGGGAGATTGAAACCTTTCTATGAGCGGCGCATTGGATTTTTTTAATAATTGCAGACTTTTTCTCAAGTCCCACCCTGTTATATCCAGATCCCCATACATATACTCAATGGTTTCTTTATGTTGTGATAAAGACAAATACCAATCCCTTTTATGCATGTATATAAACCGCACATCATAGTCACTGTCTGGCGATGGAAAACCCCATGCTCTACTGCCTGTTTCACAGGCAAAAAGGATTTTGACGTTTTCCTTTTGAGCTAATGCTGCAAGTACATCCTTTATCTTATCCATATCCTAAAAGTATTAAACATCCGGCACCCGAATGATGCCGGATGTTATATTATTTACTCACCAATATCTGCTTCAGTTGCTCCAGCAGTTGTCCGTTTCCGCCTACGCTGATGCTGCTGATTTTGTCGGCAATCTTCTCCACATATTCCATCTCTTTCAGCTTCCACAGCATGGCGTTTTCTTCCATCAGCTTTGCAGTGTTCAGCAGGCTGCGGGTGCTGGCAGTTTCTTCTCGGCGCATGATAATGTTGGCCTGTGCCTTCTTTTCGGCAACCAGCACCTGGTTCATAATCTCCTTTACATCACCCGGCAGGATGACATCACGGATACCAAAACCATTTACGGTCACACCCAGCGCTTCGGCTTTTTCTTTTACCTGCTGCAATACAAACGGGCCAATGGCTTCTTTTTTGTCCAGCAGTTCGTCAAAGCTGTACCCTGCGATGTATTCCCGCAGTGCCAGCTGCAGTGCCACATACAGTTGCTTATCGTATTCCTTATTTTGCACCAGCGCCTTTTCAATATCGGCCACACTATACTGTGCCCAGGCATTGATGCGCAATGCAGCTTTGTCCTTAGTCAGTATTTCCTGGCCGTTTACTTCCAGTTGCTGCTGGCGCATATCCGCTTTCGCCACATGAATGGTAATGCCGTTTTTCCACCAGTAGTACATACCCGGCTGCAGCACCTGGACAAACTTACCATCAATAAACAGCACAGCTTTTTCATAGCTCTGCACTTCGTAGCTGCGCACCCAGTTGCTTACCGGGGCTTTGGCCAGTACGGCACGGTCAATAGCTTCGTCAATATCCACTTTGCTGATGTCTGCACGGATGAAATCGTTTTTCACAACAGATTTCCAGAATGCATAGCGGCCGGCAGTGAGTACCTGCTTCAGCAAACCGTTTTCGTATTGCAACACAATCTCATTGTCCCTTACTTCAACCACCTGCAGAATATCAGCCAGTGCTTTATCCTGCAGCAGGATGTTCAGTTCAACCGGCGCCACAAACTGTTTGGTAATATCGTAAATATATACCTGCTCATTCCTCCAGAACCAGTAAGTGCCGGCCAGCAACATTTTTTTGTACGCTCCGTTTTTGAACACCAGGGCAACCTGCCAGGCGTTTACTTTTACTTTTTTCATTGTTGTTTTGTTTTGTGCCACTAATGGACTAATTACACAAATTGATTTGAGCTTCGCTCAAATTTTTGTTTGGCCACAGATGAACACTGCTTAACACAGATTTATTCTCGTAAATCATGTTACTGTTGCCTGTTTTTAATAAAGTCAGTGCTATTTGCCACCGTGCAAATACGGAACATGAGTATAATAATGTGTGTCAAAACAGTTCTGCATTACCTCGTTTACTGTACCAGTACAATAAACTATTAATGCGGAAGTGAAATGATATTCACTATTGTTCGTCCTGTTTCAGGTAGTTGCCTGGTTGCGACCTCACCTCCAGATCTCCTCTCCGATGGAGAGGGCAGAGAAAGGTCGCCAGCAAATAACCCTGACTTTAATTCCTTCACCATTTTCAGAAGCGGTGTACTTCTTACGAATCGAAGCATCTTCAGTGCTTTGCGTTTACCATTTCCGCCATACTTCACCAAGAAGCAGCAGGAATCGAACCTGCAATTAAAGGCTGTGCTCTAACTAACTGAGCTATCACATAAAAATGTGAATGGGGGTTGCACCCATGACACCAGCGTTTGGTGATATATGTGCCATTGCAATAACAGCATACAGATAGCTACTGCGTCTGCACTGCCATGTTCCTTGAAACATGTACCTGGTTTATTACCAACAGACATATACCTTCTTTAATTGATGTAGTTACATCAATAAAATCTTAAAGAACTTTTATTCATTTGGACTCCTAAAGCCCTCCTCCGGAGGAGGGGTTTGAGGAGCCCAGCTTAATTCATCATCGTTTCGGGCAGGCGAAAACCAATTACTTCTGTTTGCTTTACCACTTCTTTCTTTTCCCCCGGATTGGCAATTTCGGCAATCGTCATCGGTTCTTTTATTATGGCATTGTGTCCAAAATGCCTGCTGAGCCGTTGTGCCTTTTCCACTGACAGTTTTCCGAATTCATAACGGGCAATCAACCGGCCTTGTCTTAACAGGGCATTGTCCACCGATGTAAGCGTACTGTTAAACGTACAGATCAACTGCACATTCAGAAAATCGGCCAGCAAACCGTCTGAAATATTCAGCAGGTTACTAACTGATGAGCTGCTGTTGTGCTTTCTGTCCATGATTATGTTTTCCGCATCCTCAATAATCAAGACTGAACCAGGATTGTCAATGAGCAAATCCATCAGTTCAGGGTTCATTATTTCGCCAGCCGTTGCCGGAGACACCAGTAATACCTTTTTCTTTAAACGCCCAATCAGGTATCGCAAATAGGTGGTTTTGCCTGTTCCGGGTAATCCATGGAGCAATACAATGCCCTTATCATTTTTTTTCGTCAGCCTTGCCTGAATTATCCTGTCCACTTCTTTAAAATCATCCTCGTAAAACAAATCAAGATTAAGTTTTGACTTTCTTATTTCCATGCTTTTCAATTCGAGACCGTAAGTATCCTTTGATATCAGGTTTATTTCAAACTTCTTTTTCTTTTCCCTTCGCTTAAAACGGCTCGCCTCTTTTACAAGTGTGTTTGCCATTTCATAATCCTGATGTGTATGCAGTATCTCGCAGTAATCTCCCCCCAGTTCTACAAGACAGTTTTCCTGCAACAGGATTATTGTTGTGCTATACTGGGTTGTTCTTTTCTTCCTGTTATACATCGAATTTTGAAATATCCCTGTTATTGCGTCTTTGTATTCCGTTCGGATATGCTTCAGCACCTTTTCGGTGTTCACCTGGCTAACCCAGGTTATACAGGGTACCTGCTGATAGGTATACATATAGTAAGCCTTTGCATCCAGGAAACTGTTCTCAAAAATGCTGTTGGCGTCCATTATTTTTTGTTGCTTTTCCATATTATTCTTTTTAAACTGCATGATTGTTTTAACCTCATCAATCAACAGTATTTCAATACAAGTTTCATAATTGTCCTTTGTTAAGCAGAACCAGTGACAGAGAAGATTAACAGCTTATTTCGGTTCAATCCATTCAACCTTCCTCAACACCAGTTCTGATATTTACTGCACCACTTTATTAGCGCAACTGGAACTGGCAAATGCTTCAGGCTTGGCCCTGAAGGCAAAGCCCATCCCGGTTATATAACCCATGGCTTCTTTCAACGCATCGTTGCTTTTAAAGCCGGGATTGGTGTTGATGTCGGCATGCACTTCCATGTCCACACCATAACGGCTGAAAATATTGCACAGGTTATAAGCCACTTCTATGCTTTTTCCAACTTCAGTAAGCATCCTTTCTTTAATACTCATCCGCTGCCGGGTTGTTTCATTGTGTATGTACATAAAACCTCCTTTCCCTTTACGGATGAATACAATTACTGTTGCAAATTCTGTTTCCCTGCCTTTTACCTGGCTGTCGGTACCAATGCACACTTTCAACTCATGACCAGCTTCTCTCTCCTGCATCAGTACACGGCTAACTTCTTCAGCAATAGGCACAGTAACCCTCTGTCCGTTTAATTTCCTCCATTGTTTTACCTGTTCCATTGTTTTCCCATTATGGTATTTTACTTAAGTGGTGCCCCGTGGAATTGAACCACGATATCCGGGATTTCACTCCGGTGCATATATCCATTCTGCCAAAGCACCAGTTATGCCTGTTTCAAATACTGGCTGATTATACTTTACTCATTGCCGAATTATATTTGATGCTAAACATGGCGGAAACAGAATGAGTCGAACATTCACCTGATGGTTAACAACCAGCTGTTCTGCCATTGAACTATGTTTCCTTTGTTGGCCCGCAGGGATTCGAACCCCGAACTCCCGGTGTAAAAGACCGGTACTCTTATCCAATTGAGTTACGAACCAATATGTGATGACTGCCGGACTTGAACCAGCAACTTCTATCGTATCAGGATAGCACTCTTCCATTGAGTTAAGTCATCATCAGTTGCCGCTGTGAGATTTTTCACATAAATATTTATTTTTTGTGTTTATGAATTTCGCTTCGCTACATTTCGAATCAACATCTGCAGCTTATAAGACTTCCGGGTTAACCGTTACTCTAAACCACATTTAGTAAGCCTGGTGAGATTTGAACTCACACTAAATAGTTTCTAAGACTATTGCCTCTCCCGTTGGGCTACAGGCTTTTTTTATTTCCCCGTCGGCCTGAACAGATTCGAACAGCTAACCTTGAACGTATTAGGTTTCCGCTCTTACCGTTGAGCTACAGGCCGGGTTGATGACTCAAAGAGATTCGAACTCTTATCTCCTCATTCGTAGTGAGGTGTTCTTATTCCGTTGAACTATGAATCAATATGTACGACCTTCAGAATTGAACTGAATACACTCATCTGCGATTTACCTTTCAGAAAGAAAGGGAGATGATTATGTTGCCATTACACCAGGTCGTATTTCGTTTACTGGTTGACTCCGGGACTCGAACCCTGTTCTTCCGTTGCACAGACGGATGCTTTACCAAATAAGCTAAAGCCAACATTCAGATGCCAGACTCAGGTTCGAACTGAGAACATCACAGTCAAAGTGTGATATGTTAACCATTACACTATCCGGCAATTAAGCGGTTCGTATGAGAATCGAACTCATAGCCTCTGATAGACAATCAGAAATGTTAGCCATTACACTAACGAACCTTTTTGTGGACCACAAGTCCCGATAGCTATCGGAAGACCCCTTCACTACAGCATTGCAAATGCTATTCGCCTGGCTTGGAACATGGCAGCCCAATTGTATAGCAGACAGGATTCGAACCTGTAACCTCTTCATTCCAGGTGAAGTATCCAACCAATTGGAATGCTGCTATATTTTACCCCAATCCCCTAAAGGGGAGTTATTATTTTCCTATTAAACTTTATTTCAATGACCTTTCAAAATCCCCCTTTAGGGGTTAGGGGTTTTAAAAGTGTCCCCGCTGCACCTGCGGGGAACACTTTATTCCTCCTTCTGCATCTGATCTTTTACCGTAATAAATATTCTGCAGGGTGTATTACCCGGCTGCTGTTGTTTATTTCTTCTGTTTCGTATTCATCTGTTTTATTATCCAGTAAGCTGAAAACAAAACGGATGACTATTATGGCTATTAAAAACTTCATCACATACCTTCCTTTCTTTTATCGATTCAATGAGCATAAAAAAACCCGGTCGTTATCGGCGACCGGGTTTCCTTAATAAGCACTACTGTACTTATGTATGAACACAATCCGGTCGTTGTTGTTTATTATCACTCATATTACCAATGGGCACAATACTCTCTATCGCCTCGGCATACCAATAGCAGCTGAGTGATAATGTATCATTCATTGTTTTTCTAAATCGTTTATGTCGTAGCTGCTTCAGCATTTTTATGTTTTAGTTATTTAGTGATTCAATCTGTTTCCCTTTTACACAAAACATTTTTATATTCTTTGCCACAATAAAAAAGCCCCGGTTTTGCCGGGGCCGTGTATATCTTGCATTTCGTTTCTTCAACTTAGTCTGCAGCATTACATGCCCCGCAATACGTATAGTCCTTCCTGGGACTAAATCCGTTCGCTGTTTCAATATGTAATTGTATGCGCAGCATGTTTTTTAATTTGTTTTGCGTTGCAAAGGTGAAACTATTTTTTTGATAGTGCCAAATTTAAATTGAAGAATTTTGAAAATTATTTTTTTTGCTTCTTCTCGTTCTCTTGAATGCCTTTCAAATCTTGGGCACTTATGATGCCATTAGATTTCAAAATTTGCAAGTACTGGTCAGCCGATAATGGACAGTTTGCCAAGTCAATAAACTCCTTTTTTTCCAATTTACATTGACGCTTCATCATTCCAATATGAAAATCCTGTAACTCCTTTTCGCCATGGCTAATTTTTGTGTGTAGAATAAACTTTCCATTGAAAAAGAATTCCAGAAATTTATGATCGCCTTTCGCAGCCGTAAATCCCTTGCTTAACAGGTTTTGGTATGTCTTTTTTGCATCAAGTACTGGCATTAGTCCTCAATATTTTTTACAATTGAATTTATTATAGTTTTAATACGCTTAGCCCTTTCTCCAAGCTTAGAATTTGAAAGTTCATTATAACGAGTATAAACAAAATGAAACTCCTCAAAAAAATTCGCCTCTGCCTCGTCAATCGTTTTCCCAGTGCCAACAATGTCTATCATTTCAGATTCAATAACATAGTAATCATCTTCTTTTTCTAATTTACATCTAAGTGGGAAGTCCAGTTCATACACTCTATTCCCAAAAACAATTGTGTCGAAAGGAATACCTGGTTCACCGTGTTTAGTATCAAAAATTTCCTTGGCAGTCTTTTTAACAATTTTACCTCCCTGCCTTGTCACCTTAATTTTAGCCACTGCATCGTATTCTTCTTTTTCTTCCTCCTGCTTAATTATTTTGGTGATTAATCTATCCCTAACCTCTGGCTTAAACTTATTGATTTTATATACTGGGGTTATTGTCTTGCCTCTTAGCTCTACTACACTAACTGGGGAATTTCCAAAGGTTGTTGCAAACGAATATAAATCCTCAACGATAATATTTCGAGTAGCGGCTTGTGGAATAAGTTTTTTTATTTCTGCATAATCTCCTTTATGTGCAACTTTCAAATAATTGTCAAATTTATTATTAACGAATTTTCTTTGCTGCAATACATCTCCACTTGTAACGGCTTTCATTCTTGGGGTAAAAACAAATTCAGGTATTGCACTACCTACCTTAAATCCAGCAAGTTCAATTTTAAAGTTATCTAAATCAATTGCCCCATCAACCTCTAATTGGTGGTTAGCAATATCCTGCAATAACTTCTGTAAGTTTTCAGCAAGTCTAACTAAATATTCAACCGGCAGTGTGTTATACCTGCCGATTTCGCCTTCGACTCTTAGATTGACTCCTTTATTAAGGTCAACTTGCATTTTCCTTTTTTTTGTAAATATAGTGGATAGATTTTAAATATTTCTTTGGCTAAAACAATCTCCCCTGTTCTCCCGGCCGCTTAAACAATGAGCGGTTAAGGTGCCATTCCTCTGCATTCATACCATAGAGTTTTCCATACTTTTTATATTGCTGTGCCACCATTTTAGCGATATGTCCTTCACCACGCATCCGCACACCCCAGCGGCTGTCGTTTACTTTTCCGCCATGACTTTGCTCCACCAGGTGCCACACTTTATCGGCACGGTCAGGAAAATTTTTATACAACCAGTCGTGAAATAAAAATTGAATTGCACCATTCAGCCTGATAAAAGTATAAGCTGTAAACGTAGCACCATTATCTGCCGCTGCCTTCATGATGCGCTGCATTTCATGTTCATTCAGCCCCGGAATCATAGGTCCCATCATGATACCCATGCGTACACCGGCACTGCTGAGTTCGTTTATTACTTTCAGTTTTTGTTTAGCAGTGGTGGTTCGGGGTTCCATTGCCCTTCTCAGCTCTTCATTAAAAGAAGTAATAGACACCATTGCTGAAACAATCTGCTTCTTTGCCATTTCCTGCAGCACATCCTTATCCTTCAGTATCCATGAGTTTTTAGTAAGTATGCCCACCGGCTGGTTAAACTCATTGCACACTTCGAGCAATGCCCTTGTAAGCCGGTATTTCTGCTCTGCCGGCTGATAACAATCTGTATTGCCACTCAGCATGATGGGTGTGGCATCCCAGTTCTTCTTCATTAAAAACTTTCGCAGCAGTTGCGGAGCATTCTTTTTTACAATGATCTTTCTTTCAAAATCAAGACCGGCACTATAGCCCCAATATTCATGCACATTGCGGGCATAGCAGTAGATGCAACCATGTTCACATCCCGCATATGGATTCATACTGTAACTCATCCCCGTATCGGGGCTGTCAATCTTGTTCACAATAGATTTTGCTTCCTGCTCCAGATAAACAGTGGGTACGTTTCTTTCTTCCCAATCGTCTATTGCCTCAATATGCTCTTTTGTCGTTTCGTGTTTGTGAAACCGGTTCTTCGTATTGAACTGTGCACCGCGGCCGGTAAGATATTGCTCTTCCTGCTTTTTGACTTTCACTTTGAAATGGTCCTGCTTACCTTTTTCAGACATAAAACATTGCTGGTTTTGTTTGCCAATAAAAAAGAGAGTAAAGAGCAATCCCGCAATATCAAAACTCACAATATCTTACTCTTTACTCTCTGTCTTCACACTATCCTTCTCACATTAATAGTTATTCCCCCTGGTTATTTACCCGAATAAATCGCCTTGCCGGGTAGTAACCGGCAGGTTCTGAAAAGAAAACTTACTGACAACATGGTATCTTAATTCACCTTCTGATCTTCGAAGCAGTGTCATTCCATCAGCAATGAAGCGTCCGGTGAAATGCTTGCCACTGTACTCAAGCCATCCTTTTTCATATTGCCAGGGTTTCAGCATACGGGCAATTGTCAGATGAGGCTCTGTTATAAAATGAGGCTTGTTATCATCATTTAGTTTCATCAGGCGTTGTGTTTCTGTGCGAACCGTTTTAACCAGCTGTTTCACAGACAGCTTACTTGCCACATTAATATAGATGGTGTGTGACGGGAAACTGCCAAAGTCTTTCAACTCCACTTTAAAGGGAGGAAACCCCATAGCAACAGCCTGCAGCCGGTGCAGTATCCTGTCTTCCATCATTGCATGCTGCAAAAAATTCACCAGCGTAATATGAGGCTTGCCCCACCGGGCATGATCAGATTTGTACGTGTCAGCAAAACTTTCCTTTACTTTCATTATCCTGTCCCACAACTCTTCATGCGGACTTAATACCAGCAGATACTCATACACTTTATATCCTGGAATAGTGTTTACGATACTTTCCATAACCTGTTTATTTTAAGGTCGAAAAAATATTTACTCATTTTATTAGTATAAATTTACTAAATTGTTTAGCTTTACAATGCTTTACCCCGTTAAATTTTTGAAATATTTTTTGTCACCGCTTTCCCTGCCGCCATACAGGGGATTAAAACCGCATATATGAACGGAGAAGACATGGTTTATGGAGCAGCCTACAGGGGATCAAAACAGTTTACACAAAAGGAAGTAAGAACGGCCAATGCCACCGGCTTTGGTGCGGCAGCAGATGATTATGCAGAAAAAGGCATTGACCTGAACGAACAGCTTATCAGGAACAAGCCAGCCACTTTCTTCTTCAGGATGAAAGGAGATGCTATGAAAGAGGCCGGCATCTTTGACGGGGATATTTTAATTGTTGACCGGTCTCTGCACCTGGCCAATGGAAAAATTATCGTGGCCATACTTAATGGAGAACTGCTGGTACGGCGGTTTCATAAAAACTTTACAGCATCATTCCTTATTGCGGAAAATGAGCGGTATAAGAACATCAACTTGGCAGAGTTCAGCGATTTTTCTGTATGGGGAGTGGTGACCTATACAATTCACCCGGTATAAAAACCATGAAAGCAATTGTTGATTGTAACAGCTTTTACTGCTCCTGCGAAAGATTGTTTAAACCAGGGCTACAGAGCAAACCTGTTGTGGTACTCAGTAATAACGATGGCTGCATTGTGTCCCGCACAGATGAGGCAAAGAAGCTGGGCGTTGGAATGGCCGCTCCGTACTACCAGAATAAAGAAATTATTGAAAGAAATAAAGTGGCTGTTTTCTCCAGCAACTATAACTTGTACGGCGACCTGAGTATGCGGGTAATGGATACTCTGCGGGAACTGGTTGGAAAACACCGGGTGGAAGTATATTCGGTTGATGAAGCCTTTCTTGATCTTGCCATGATACCTGATGAACAGCTCGCAACTGCTGCTGTACAAATAAAAGATACTGTAGAACAATGGACAGGCATAGAAGTCTCCATCGGTGTGGCTCCTACCAAAGTGCTCAGCAAAGTGGCTAACCGGCTGGCGAAAAAAGATAAAAAAGATACCCGATGTGTGCTGGTGCTGGATACTGAAGACAAAATAAGAAACGCTTTACTAAAAACAGATGTGTCAAACATTTGGGGAGTGGGCTATCGCTATTCCGTAAAGCTGAAAGAACGGTACAGCATTTACAATGCGTGGCAGCTAAGCAGAATGAATACCGTATGGGCACATAAAAACTTAGGTGGAGTTGTGGGTGTGCGACTTATAAAAGAACTAAATGGCGAGCCCTGCAAGGAAATGAAAAATCCGCTTGAAACAAAGAAGATGATTGCCACCACAAGAATGTTTGGCATACCCATACACGACCTGCCCCCGCTGAAAGAAGCTGTTGCTACCTACACAACAAGAGCGGCTGAAAAACTACGCCGTCAAAATTGTGCGGCCGGTTTTATCAATGTATTTGTAGTAACAAATGAAAAAAAAGACGGACAATACGAATACAATCCTCAAACTTCAGGAACACATATAAGCCTGCCTGCTCCAAGCTCCTGCACCAATGAGCTGATTAAGTACGCCGTGCCGCTTATGGAGAAACTTTATATAAAGGGCCCCAAATACCTAAAAGCAGGTGTAATGCTGGGCGGTATTGTACCTGACACCTCCATACAGGGAAACCTGTTTACCGAAGCAAAAAATAACAACCGTAAATTGATGGATGCGATAGATAACATTAACTTCAGTCAACGGGATGATGTATTGAAGTTTGCCACCAGCGGCACCAGCCGCAACTGGAAGATGCGCCAGGAAATGCACAGCCCCCGATATACAACAAGATGGAATGAACTGTTTGAAATAAGCTAAGGTTATCTAGTTGGCCTCTTCGCCCATTGCCAGTTTATAAGCTTTAATGTACAGAGCCCCAAGATTCTTATAGGGAGGAATATAGTCCGCAAACTCCGGAACATTTACAATCTTATCCAGTGTTTCCCAAAACTCCATCCAGTAGATATCTTTTCCGTTTCTTAACCTGTCGGCAAGCACATCAATAAACGGGCGGTTAACCGCCGTGGCACCGATTTGCTTAGAAGCAATAATATGAGCTTCGGGTGCTGTCTCCAGCACTCTGTGTATAAGATGATAACCTCCACAAGAACCTAAGAACACAATTTTAGAAGATGGAAACATCTGGTTAATCGTGGCATCGGCATAATAACTATGCCCCCTGTGTATTGTAACAGCCGGATAGAACTTGTTCTTTTCGATATACTCACACAAAGCCTCCTGTGCCTTTTCATCTTCTCCAGTTTCCTCCGGTAATGCCCTGTTGGCAAAGATGGTAACAGGTTTCCCTTTAACCGAATTCACTGTAATCCATTGCGGATTAGCCGCATCTACCTTCCAGTTGGCATTGCTGAACTGTTTTACAAAACCATTGAACACTCCTTGTCCGTCTTTATCACCATAAAAGAACACCTGCACATATACACGGCCACTGTCATCCTGCATTGATTTATAAGGAACTTCATACACCGGCGGGATGCCCAGTTCTTTGGTAAGGTCAACCTTTTTTGTACTGTCAGCAGAAAGAAACAAATATTTAAGAATGCGGTACACAGCCATTCCCTTCTTATTATTCTGTTTCTCGTTTCTTATGTAATTCTCATCCACATTCATCAGCATTTCATCAGCCAGGGGCTTTAGTGTTTCGGCTATGCTGGCATAAGAATCGGCCACATCCACTGCATCTTCAGGCCCGTTTGATTTTTCAAGGTTTTTGACAAATGCCCGCATCAGTGTTTCGGCCCTGTTTTCATCACCGGGCTGTTCTGCTTTTGGAAATGAAGAAAGAAAATTGTCCAGCGTATTATACCCGGCGCACATCTTGATAAACTTGCGATACTTATCGAAATGCACAGTCATCAGCAGGGAATCTCCTTTATTATTAACCTTCTTCATAATAAGCGGATAGACCCCTCTGACAAAACTGGACGTATAAATGGACCCGTCTGAAGAAACAGCTAAATAATATAACTCTTCAGGAGTAAGAGGCTGTATGGATGCGAACCGGACAGGAGCTTCTTCATTATGCAAACCATTAATTACGTTCACAAAACTCTCCTTGGCTTTCTGGATTAAGCGTTGTGTCAGCGATTCAAACTCAAAAGCAGTATCCTTATCCTGTGCCCTTTTTACGTATTCAATCTGCGTCTTCACCAATAAACGGTAATACTGTAATGAATCGTCTTTGGCCGCATCAATTTCTTCCAGGCTCATCTTACCATTAACGATGTTATCCAGAAATGGAAAATACTGCATGCCGCTTTTACTGCGGGCCATCTTCACCACCGTTCTGATAAAATCATCATCATTAATATTTCGTATCACAAAACCCAACTGGTTATTATTCGACTGGGCATAGTTATATAACTGTTTAGGATAGCTTTTTGCCACCAGCCTTACCATACTGTCGGCAAACGGCATCCCGGGATTTTGAAAAAGTGTGGGAAGGGTCTTTGATGGATGCAGTACACAATATTTTAATACTACGGCCTGTTTAGCTGCTTTTAAACCAATATTCTTTTCAAAGGTTGTATTATCAGCGTTTACAATTGAGTAGGCGGTTTCATAAGGATAAGCATCCGCAACCTGACTGATTGATTTCCCTTCCCTGTCAAGCAAATAACACTTCTCAAAACCATTTATAATATCGGGAAGGTGCAACGGGCTAACCTTTCTTGTTGCAACATTGGAAATAAAAAACTCAAGCAGATTTTTTAAACCCCGCAGGTACTTCTTCTTTCCCTGATCATTTAACAGTGTATCATTCTCTATCCTGCATTGTAGAATATCAATTTTCAGCGTTGCAGACTGCTGAAGCAGATAGTTTATTTCTTTATCTGCTGATGGTGCAAAAACAGAATCCGCCTTACCATCCAGGCCGAAAAGGTTCGCTTGCTGCTGATTGACCCAATCATGAAACAGCTCACGGTTTTTGGGTGGCTTGCATACATTATCAGCAGGCAATTGGTTAAAAACTGTTTGCCCCGATACACTCAGTGCCAGTAGTCCATATAAAACCGTCAATATCAGTTGTCTTATCATCATTTTCATATAAACAGGTATTGCAAATGTAACAAGCCTCTGCGACATGTCATTTTACTTACTATTGATACAGACGGTTTTATGTATTAATTAGCTGTTTCAAAAGCAGATTTTTTATTCCGCATAAAAATCGCAGTGAATATTAAGTTATCATTAAGTCTCTATAAACAACAGCCTATATATTTCATTTACATTCATTTAACATTTAGGTTTGCGAAAATTTTTTCCTGCATGGAAACAGTTCCCCGAAAAGTGCTGATTGCTGACGATGAGCCGGATATTCTGGAGATTCTCAAATACAACCTCATAAATGAAGGTTACGAAGTTATTACTGCCAAAGACGGCGACGAAGCCCTTGATAAAGCCCGCCGCACCCAACCCGACCTGGTGGTACTTGATGTAATGATGCCCAAAAAGACAGGTGTGGAAGTTTGCCAGCTGCTGAGGGCTCAATCGGCTTTTAAGGATACGCTGATTATTTTTCTTACAGCTCTCAATGATGAGGGGACGCATATCAAGGGTCTCGAAACAGGAGCAGATGATTATGTAAGCAAGCCTATCAGTCCGAAACTTTTCCTGAGCCGGGTAAATGCCCTGTTCCGCAGGCTGAACAAGAAAGAAACCCAGCCGCTAACCATCGGTAACCTTACCATCGATCCCGAAAGGTTTATTATTGTGGTTGATGAAAATGAAATCTCTCTTGCCAAAAAAGAATTTGAATTGCTTTACCTGCTGGCGCAAAAGCCCGGCCGGGTATTTCTGCGCAATGAAATACTGAACCAGGTTTGGGGCAATGAAGTAATTGTAGGCGACCGCACCATTGATGTGCACATCCGGAAAATAAGGCAAAAACTGGGGGTTGATTGTATAACCACAGTTAAAGGCGTTGGTTACAAATTTGAGCTTTAATCATTCAACATTTTTCCCGTTTTAATTTGAAGCGGTAATACAGCAACAACCAGTTACCTGTATCTTGCACTATGTTTTCCACAAAGAACACATCACCCAAACAGTTATCAGCCTTCATTGCGCTGGTACTGGCTATCCCGGAAAGCATTCTCGTATTAATTGTAGAAAAAACATGGTGGTGGGCTGCGGGCTCATTTGTGGTCATTTTTGTGGGCAGCTATTTCCTGATCTCTTTTATGCTGGAGCGGTTCATCTACCGTAAGATTAAACTCATTTATAAGTTTATCAACAAAACAAAGGCCACCAGGCGGGAAGAAACCTATTATAAGTACATCCTTCCGCAAAAGGGCATTGACGAAGTGCGGGAAGATGTGGAGGCATGGGCTGCTAAAACTGAAGAAGAAATTGAATCTCTTAAAAAAAATGAACAGTTCCGGAGAGAGTTTCTGCAAAACCTGTCGCATGAATTTAAAACCCCCGTATTTGCCATACAGGGGTATGTGGACACCTTGCTTGGCGGTGCCCTGGAGAACCCGGATGTAAATAAAAAATTCCTTGAGAAGAGTTCGAAAAACATCGAACGGCTCACTAACCTGCTCAACGACCTGGATGAAATATCCAAATTAGAAAGAGGTGAACTGGTGCTTACCAAACAGTCTTTTGTAATACAGGATGTTGTAAAAGAAGTTTTTGAAAGCCTGTCGGGGATTGCAGAAGCAAAAAACATTCATTGCTCTGTAAAAAAGGGTTGTGAATCGCCATTAACTGTATTTGCTGATAAAGAGAAGATAAGACAGGTACTTATCAACCTGGTTGAAAACTCCATCAAATACGGAAAACAAAACGGAAGCATCACCGCCAGTATGTATAATACTTACGACAGGCAAATTCTTATAGAAATAAGCGATGACGGCATCGGCATTGATGAAAAGAACCTCTCCCGCATATTTGAACGGTTTTACCGTACAGCCGAAGGCCGCAGCATTGATGTAACCGGAAGCGGTCTTGGCCTTGCCATTTGCAAACATATTGTTGAAGCTCACGGGCAGGCCATCCATGTAAGAAGCACTGAAGATGTGGGCACCACTATCGGATTTACACTGGAAGCCAAAAAAGATTAATACCAGTTCTTCCCTTCTGCAAGGCTTTTCAGAAAATCAACTGCCTCGTTGTTCATCTTTACGGCCCTTACTTTATTCTCCCAATCGTATAGAAAATAACGGCAGTCTTCACTGTAGCTGAATACTACAGGCAACAACTGTTTTCCTTTGCTGAAGAAAATCATATTACCATCAAATCCGCACTTGTACTGGGGGCTCTCACCTTTATCCAGAAACCCGGCTATTTTTCTGATAGCATTTTTATCTCCTGTGTGCACTGTGTTGCTTACCGAGTCAGTTCTGTTATGATTAAATGTAATTGTAAGACTGTCTGCTATTGCTAATTGTTTGGTTATGCCTGAGCCCCCACATGCGGCCATGAATACACACAAAGAAAGAAACGCAGCCCCTTTTCTCATAAAAAAATTTTATTGAAAGGTAGTATAAAAAAATCCCGCCAAAGCAGGCGGGATTACAAAAATATCCTCCGAATGCTCCTTAATTGTAGTTAAACTTTGTCCATCCTTTCCACCAGGTAGCCAGCTCACCAGCAGGTGCCACACCACCACGGAACGTAACTGTTTTATCAAAGAACGTATCGCCTGTGAATTTTGCATCTGTAAAGCCACCTCCGGTTAATATTTTCTGGTTTCCGTTTGAACCGGCAAATGGTGTTGGATCCGGGGCAGAATAATTGAATGGCTGAATCAGTTTTGCATCAGATGTATTTGTCAAAATATCATTGTTATAGAATGCAGTTCCAAACCATGTGGTAAAAGCTGCATCATTGGTTATTGTTGCACCTGCTGTGCCGCTAAACCTTGTATTGGTTGCACAACCTGCAAGGGTGATATTGCGCAGCCTGATAGTGCTGTCTTCAATATTCAATGCAGTAGAAGTTCCTGTTGTAGCATCGATTTCAATACCCCTGGGCCAGCCCATGAAGATTGAGTTGAATATTGAGATACCTGTATTTCTCCTGATATGTGCACCACCACGGAATAATGAACTGCCTACATTGCTTAATGTTGCCCTCGGGCCAATGGCAGTAATGTTGCTGAAAACCGCTGTTGTTTTTGGAGTCGCCGTTGTTCCGGTTGCATTATTATCGCTTTCAAAAGCTTCAGAGTTTGAGATGTCGGCAATGAGTGAATCCCTGATTACCAAACCAAACTGCACCTTGCCACTATACCCATTATCGGTATCAAAATCGTCATCTTGCGTTTTGTATGCAATCAGGTATTTGCAGTTAACCGTACCTCCAAACCACTCAAACGCATCGTCTTTCGCATAAACCACCTGCACATGGTCAATTACTGTTTTGCTTCCTACGCCGGCCATTGTCAAACTGTTAATTTCTTTGTCGGGCTGAAAAGCATATCCGGCGTATTCAATGCGTACATATTTCAAAGTACCAGAACTATCCGCCGCATCAGCAGTTGGCACTAAAGCATCGCCTGAACCAGCGAGGCCATCACCATTTGCGTTATCAATACCACCTTCAATTTGCAGCAAGCCAGCAGTTCCGTTAAAGCTGGTATTGATTGGCGCTTTACCGCAAATCACTATACCACCCCAGTCGCCCGACTGCGGATTGGGAGATGCTGAAGTGAATACGATTGGTTCACTTGCATTTCCTTCTGCCACAATTTTTGAACCTCTCGTAATAATCAGTGCGGCTACATCTGAACCGCTGAACGAGCCTTTAATCGTTGTTCCTGCTTCAACCCTCATCGTATGATTGCCCACCATGTACACTAACCCTTTCAGGATATAAGTGTTCTGCTTGCGCAACACAGTGTCTGCATTAATTCTTCCCGACAAGGTAATTGTCGTTCCGGTAGTTGTGCCGCCACCCTGGTTTACATATACAATTTGAACTTCACCATCTGTTTCAATTTTACGGCAACCAGTAACAGCCAGTGCAGCAACAGCGGTTAAAAAGAAGATGTACTTTTTCATTTTATTTTGTTTGAAATATTTACAATGAATAATTAAATGTGAGGCTGAAAGTTGTTCCGGGTTTCCGGGTAAAGCGGTACTTATCGGTGTCTTCCTGGAAAGTGGTTTTGTCGTTCCTGTTCTGGTAGAAATTCTGAAGCTGATTGAATATGTCAGATACAGTAAGCCTGATTTCCGCTTTGTTCTTCAGCATCTTTTTGGCCATCTGGAAATCGAGCAATGAACGTGGCGCTTCATAAGTATCCGGTGTGCTGGCAGATGCGGTTTTATCGCCAACTAAGTAAATACGCTGACCAATACGGTTGAATAATATTGTTGAGCTGAATCCGGCTTTCTCCAGATCGTATTGCAAGCCCAGATTAAATACATAAGGCGATTGCCCCTGCATGGTTCTGTCAAGGTCAAGTCCCTCATCCTTTACACGGCTGTGTATGTATGAAAAGTTTCCCTGCAGTGTAAAATTTTTCAGCAGGTCTGCAAATGTTAATTTCTTCCTGAACTCAAATTCGGCACCATAAGCAATTGCTCTTTCAGGATTTGCAAACAGGAACGTACTGGCACCGCCACTTCCTTCCTGCAGCATTTGTTCAATAGGCTTATCAAAATGCTTGAAGAATGCACCAACGGTAAAGAATTCTCCGGCTGCGGGATATAGTTCATACCTCACATCAGTGTTCGTCACTTTTGTTCTTTCTAATGAAGGATTGCCCTGCACAGAAGCGTTCAGTTCAAAATCATAAAGGTTTAATGCCGCCAGTTCCCTCAATTCCGGCCGGATAACCGTCTGCGAGGCAGATATACGGAGATTGGTTTTTGTATTAACCTTATAAGTAGCATTTATCCCTAGCAGGATGTCGAATACTTTGGTATGCGTATGACGGGGATCCCATGTCTTCACACTTCCCACTACCTGGTCGTAATGTTCGGCCCTGGCACCCCAAACAATCCTTAACTTTTTTGAAAAGCTGTTATCGAATTGTACAAAGCCTGCATTAAGAATAGTATTCGCCATATAACGGTATGTATTCCCAACAATAGCATCAAAGGCAAACAGTGTGCTGTTTGGGTTTCCGTCGCCAAAGTTTTCAGCAGCAAAAATTTTATCTGGTGTTAACAGGCGCAATGCCGGGTTGTCTTTTGGCAATTTATAAGCAAACAACAATGCATCATACAGCCTGTCTTTTATTTGCAGCATATAGCCGCCTTTAACAGTCTGCTTTTGTCCCAGCCAGTCAAACTTATATGATAAATCTCCGCCGCCTGTATAAACATAGTCACTCAGGCTTTGGAAAATGCGGCTGCCGCTTTGCTGCGCCAAAGAGTTTGCAATAACTGCGGTAAACGGATCAGACGGGCTTTTTCGGCTATAGAGCAGCCTGCGCTGATCAGGCACATATCCATCGAGAATATTAAAGGCCCCGTACCATTTAAATGTTAATGGTGCAACGATTGTGTGCTCACCTACCAACTGTGTGGTAAAGAAAATATTCTGACGGTAAACAAATTCATTACCTCTTAATAAAGAATCCTGCCGGGAAATATCGGTGCCGTTTCTGTTTGTTACTGCATTAGTGGTGTTAACGTTAACGATTGCCTTGGCTGAAATCTTGTTATAAGGGTTAAGCTGTATGGATAACCCGCCAAAAGCGCCGGCTGTTGTTTCCTTAATGTGTTTTGTGTCGTTATAATCGGCCTCCAGAGTAAAGTTGTTGTTAACGTCAATAATGTTTCTCCTGTTAACAATAAACTGCGTTTTATATGCCCTGTTGTAGAGTACTCCCAGTGTGCCCCCAATTTTTTTACCGAATACTTTCGAGTTAAACCCGCCGTTAATCTGTACTGAATTATTTAAAGGAGCATCGGACTCATTAGCCACCCAATGGTTTCTCATATTTTTTCCTATTGCAGACTTTTCTGAAGCAGACAAAATTCCAAACTGGTATTTTGTAGTATATCCTTGCGGATAGCCTCTGGAGCCATCTTCAACGCCAAGCCAGTCTGTTTTGCCTTTCTGGTTGTCGTTCAAAAAAGCTTTTCCGGTTGTTTGTGTATTAAATCCTGCGCCAACCTGAATGTTCAGAAAATTTTTTGCAGGAACATCTTTTGTGTTTACCTGTATTAAACCACCCGACCATTCACCCGGATACTCCGGAACAAATGCTTTGTTCACTACTATATTATCAATCATAGAGGCCGGTATCAGGTCGAAGGAGAACGTTTTTCTATCCGGTTCAGTGCTTGTCAACAATACGCCATTTAACACTGCCTGGTTATAGCGGTCTGCCAGACCCCGTACTATAATGAATTTTCCATCCAGAAGACTTACGCCTGATAAACGCTTCAGCACTTCACCAGTATTTCTGTCCGGCGAACGGCGAATGCTTTCTGCAGAAATAACAGAAGCCACTGTATTTGTATTCTTCTGAAAAGTGATAACCGCATTTACGGTTTCTTTTCTTGCTGTGGAAGTTTTAGCTGAGACGATTACATTTTCTTCAGTCTTTGCTTTTATTTCCAGAACGATGTTCTGTTCATTTACCTGCCCGGCAATCACTTCCACTTCTGTCAGTGTTTTCGGTTCATATCCCGCAGATGAAATTTCGATGGCATATTTTTTCCCTGCAGAAAGAGAAAGAGTATAAAACCCATCTACATCTGTAGTAGCACCTGTTGTTGTCCCGGAAATGCGAACAGAAACGCCGGCAAGCGGCTCATTCTTGTTATTGCTGATCTTACCAGTCAGCTTTATAGTTTGCGCCTGAGAAACAGAAATAAAGATGAGGGAAAAGACCGTCAAGAACACCACCCGTAGCTTAGAAAACATACCTTAATATTTGCCGCAAAGGTGTTTTCATTGCATTAACCGTATGTTACGCCAACGTTAAGCAATTATAATGTGAATATTACCGGAATGTTACGTAAGGGCTTAAAACCTGAATTGCAGCCTGCAGGTAAGAATATTGTCCTTTTTATCAGCAATATATCCTGATAGTTGTGTCTTTTCATTCTTAACTATATCATAATACAGAATGATTTTAGTTTGCGGATTAATATGATAAGTATATCCGAGGCCAAGAGTTGAATATTTAATATCAGCCGCTGTGAGATTTGTGCCCGGTTTGCCAATATCTTTTGCAGTCACCTTTGTATTGGGATCGTACCAGTCATATTTTATCATAAGCTGGTGCCTTGTATTAATAATATTTTGAAGAAATAATAAAAAGATACCGTCAAACTGCCTCAGATATGCTGGCGCTATTACCCCGTTAACCTGCGGAATGGTACCCGGATTAGAAGTAGATACTGAAGTACCGGGCTGCTTACCAAACCAATATTCAGCCCTCCATTCAGTTTCGCCCCATTTGTGTTTTAATTTCAGTTGTGCATCTGCCCCATAATATTGGCGGGGCAATGCATCCCCAAGATTTGATTCTGCAGAATCAACTGTAAATATTTTATCTCCATTTGCGGCAGCACCGCTTTCAAATACATACTTAGTCCCATTTTCCCACCCGCCCCGCAGCAGTGAGATACCCGATGAAAATTCAATTCTATTTTTAGTATTGGGTTTTAAAACAGCTCTTGCAATCAAATCTTTATTACTGTCAAAATCGGTGGTGCCTGCAAGCCCCTGGCCATTAAAAAAACCAATATCGAATTTGAAACGGGAATATTTTCTTTTCTGATCCTGTGGTTCATGCGACAGCATCACACCCAAATCCCTTTCAGAAGGCATCAGTATTTGTGACATTCTTCCCCGTTCAGGAGTTTCCCTGAAAGCAGATGACAAGTTGACTTCATAACCAAACGGCCGGGCAAACAAGCCGGCTGTCATTGAAAATAAATTGCTCTTTGTTTCAAACAGTTTTAAAAACATATCCCTTACAATCACTCCCCGTTCTGTAGCGTCAATCTGGAATGAAAACAATGCTTTTGGATAACGCAGTTTTGAAGGCATTACATAATCAATTTTCACCCTTGCCCTCCGGAGCATAAACCGGCTTTTGGAAAAAGCAGAAAAATTGCCCCCGGAATAAGAGGCTGCCCCTTCTGATTGTGCCACCTGGTACTGTGGCTGGATATAACCAGTAATACGCAGATTTTCAAACCGTTTAATAACTGGCCGAACTGTATCCTTTATAAAGAAAGAGGAGTCCATATCAGAAAGATAACGCTGTGCATTTATCCCGGTATTACATAGAAAGAACAGAATGATGGCCGTAAAACACTTCCTGATAATCATCTTCATGTATTTGTAGTGCAAAATTGTTATCAAATGATGAACCTTATATTAACTAATTATTAATTCTGCTAATTGCGTATTTACCGGCAAAAGCATCGGGTAACTTTGCCGCACTTTAACCGAATCGCCGGTAAATTAAAATATAAAACTATGGCAGGACTTAATTCTTTTCTAAAAATCTTCATGCCGAAGAACAAAATTTTCTATGAGCTTTTTGAGAAAGTAGCTGATAACCTGAAAAAAATGGGTACTATTCTAAAAGAAGCTGTAGCCGAATCTGATTTTGACAAAAGGGCTACATTAATAGTTCAGCTGGAAGACCTCGAACATGCGAACGACGAACTGACACATACCCTGTTTACTGAACTCGGCAGAAATTTTATAACTCCGTTTGACAGGGAAGACATCCACTATCTCGCCACTTCACTTGACGATATTGCCGATTATATTTATGCTTCTGCAAAAAAGATTAACTTCTACCGTGTTAACCCAAATGATACCGGTTTGCAAAAATTTGCTGACCTTATTGACCAGGGTTGCGCACAGATAAAAATTGCTGTAACAGAACTCAGGGACATGAAGAACATGAGAACGATTACAGAAGCATTGGTAAAGATCAACAGTTTGGAAAACCAGGCTGATGATGTGTTTGACTTCAGTATTGAACGCTTATTTGAAACAGAACCTGATGCCAAAGAAGTAATAAAGAAGAGAGAAATATACCAGGTAATGGAACTGGTAACTGATAAATGTGAGGATGCCAGCAATGTGATAGAGTCTATTATTATCAAATACGCTTAAATAATTTGAAAGCTGATAATTGAAGAGTTTGAAAAAAATCAAATGCCTTTTCAAGTTATCAAATCCACACATTTTCAAATTTCAACATGACAACTTTTTTAATTTCAATCATAGCCCTGGCACTGATTTTTGATTTCATCAATGGCTTTCATGATGCGGCCAATTCCATCGCCACTGTTGTCTCCACAAAAGTTCTTACACCTTTTCAGGCTGTGCTCTGGGCTGCTGTTTTTAATTCAGTAGCCTTCTTTATTTTTAAAGACCATGGTGTAGCCGATACCGTAGCAAAAACAGTAAAACCAGAAATAGCCGGAGCAACAAACATGATGACCGTAATTTTCTCCGGGCTGATTGCTGCTATCACCTGGAACCTGCTTACATGGTGGTTTGGCATTCCATCCTCTTCATCGCACACATTGATTGGTGGTTTTGCCGGTGCAGCAATTGCTGCCGGTGGTTTCGGGGCTGTAAACTCAACTGTTATCATTAAAACAGCCAGCTTTATTTTCCTTGCTCCGGTTGTGGGAATGATAATGGCGTTTATTATGTCGCTCTGGTTCCTCAGCTCATTCAAAAAAGGGTGGACTTCTAAGATATTCTCGGTTATCATAATCATCCTTGTTTTTGTTTTCCTGTATAGGAACCTTGAATTCAGCAAAGACGTTCTCAGTAAAAAGACCCACTACGAAAGCTATGTGGCCCAGGTAATTTTTTACTCCAAAAATTTTAAATGGATACTGCTGGCATTAATACTGCTGATAATGGCAGTGTTCTCTTTATACCTGAGCCAGCTAAATGCGCACAAATCGAATCAGTGGTTCAAGAAACTACAATTAATTTCTTCTGCCGCCTTTAGTATTGGTCATGGTGGTAATGATGCACAGAAAGTAATGGGTATCATCACCGCTGCATTAATTGCCGGCGGAAATATTACCAGCTTCCATGATATGCCCAACTGGGTGCCAATCGCCTGCTATGTTGCCATTGGATTAGGCACAATGAGCGGCGGCTGGAAAATCGTAAAAACAATGGGCACCAAGATCACCAAAGTAACCCCGTTTGAAGGTGTAGCCGCTGAAACTGCCGGTGCTGTTACCTTGTTTGTTACCGAAGCCCTGAAAATACCGGTGAGTACCACCCATACCATTACAGGTTCAATCATGGGTGTGGGGGCCACCAAACGTTTGTCAGCAGTACGCTGGGGTGTAACAATCAATCTTATTTGGGCATGGATACTGACTATTCCCATCAGTGGGTTGTTAGCTGCCGGTGTTTATTTTGTTGTAAGGTTATTCTGATAATCAAAATCAATTTTCTTTTAGCATAAAATCCTGACTTTTGTCAGGATTTTTTATTTATGGCTAAAATACTTGTAACAGGCGGCTGCGGTTACATTGGTTCTCACACCATTGTTGACCTTATTGAAAATGGCTATGATGTCATTTCCTCCGATAATAACTCCCGTTCCAACCCGGCAATACTGAATGGAGTGGAACAGATAACCGGAAAAAAAGTAAAGAACTATAAAGTGGACCTGTGCAGCTTCGATGACACACATGCCATCTTCCAGGAGAATGAGGATATTGAAGGCATCATCCACTTTGCTGCTTATAAGGCCGTTGGCGAATCGGTGGAAAAACCACTGATGTACTTTGAAAACAACCTGAACTCACTCATTAACCTGCTGAAATGTGTGCAGGAGTTTGATATTCCTTATTTTGTTTTCTCTTCATCCTGTACCGTATATGGCAACCCCGACAGCATTCCTGTAACAGAAACCACCCCTATCAAGCCTGCTGAATCACCTTACGGCTGGAGCAAGCAGATGAGTGAAACCGTCATTCAGGAGTTTGCAAAAAATTCAATTAGCAATAGTATCCTGCTTCGTTACTTCAATCCTGCAGGGGCACACCCTTCAATTTCGATTGGCGAAATGCCGTTGGGCAAGCCACAGAATTTAGTTCCTGCCATTACACAAACTGCCATTGGCAGAATTCCTAAAATGACTGTTTTTGGAGATGATTATGCAACAAGAGATGGCAGTTGTGTGAGGGACTTCATCCATGTGAGTGACCTTGCACATGCACATACGCTGGCCCTCCAGTTTTTGGAGAATGAAAAGAACAAGACTAATTGTGAAATATTCAATTTGGGAACAGGTAATGGAGTTTCTGTACTGGAAGCCATACATGCTTTCGAAAAAGTAAGCGGCAGAAAACTTAACTATGAAATTGGTCCCCGCAGATCAGGTGATGTGGTAGCCATTTACGCCAATAATGATTTAGCTAAAAACGTATTGGGGTGGAATCCGGCCTATACGCTGGACGATATAATGAATACGGCCTGGAAATGGGAGCTGAAGCTAAAAGCAGATGAAACCGTATTCGGGAATATAAACGGGGGGTTGAATTGATTCGTCGCAATGACCATTGACAACCCGATAGTAATCGGGGCACTTTTCACTCTCTTAACCTACTTTTGCACCACTTTAATAAATTATACTATGGCGTTAAAAGATATTCAGTCAATCGGAAATAAAGATACCCGCAGCGGTTTTGGTGATGGAATTGTTGAAGCAGCCCGGAAGAATCCAAATATTATAGCCCTGACAGCCGACCTGTTAGGTTCGATGAAACTGAACCAGTTTGTAAAAGAATTTCCTGACCGCTTTATACAATGCGGCATTGCCGAAGCCAATATGATTGGGGTAGCTGCCGGGCTGACTATTGGCGGGAAGATTCCATATACTACAACATTTGCCAATTTTTCTACAGGCCGTGTTTATGATCAGATCAGGCAGGCGGTGGCTTATAGCGGTAAAAATGTCAAGATTTGTGCCTCACATGCAGGCCTTACTTTAGGAGAAGACGGTGCTACCCACCAGATACTGGAAGATATTGGTTTGATGAAAATGCTTCCGGGCATGACCGTTATAGTTCCCTGCGACTATGCACAAACCAAAGCTGCCACTATTGCCATCGCTGATTATAAAGGACCCGTTTACCTCCGTTTTGGCCGTCCTTCATGGCCCATTTTTACAACTGATTTACCTTTTGAAATTGGTAAAGCCCAGTTCTTCTCGGAAGGTACCGATGTAACCATTTTTGCCTGTGGCCATTTAGTATGGAATGCAATCCAGGCAGGCATTCAATTGCAGGAAAAAGGTATCAGTGCTGAGGTAATAAACATTCATACCATCAAACCGTTAGACGAAGAAGCAGTGCTGAAATCTATCCGTAAAACAAAATGCGTTGTTACTGCCGAAGAGCACAATGTGCTTGGCGGGATGGGCGATAGCATTGCACAATGTGCTGCAAAAAATTTCCCTGTGCCAATCGAATACATTGGTGTAAACGATAGCTTCGGCGAAAGCGGCACTCCTGCCCAGCTTTTAAAGAAATACGGATTAGAAGCCAGCGATATAACTGCTGCTGCAGAAAGGGCTATTGCGAGGAAAAATGCTTAATTTTAAAAGAAAGCAGCGATATGACCGTTTTGGATATTAATGCACTTCTTAACCTTCCTGAAAAAGAAAGAAGAAAAATAGCACAGAAGCTGTGGTACAGCCTTGCCCCGGAGCAGCAGGATGAGGAAACTGTATTGAAGCTACTGGACAAAAGATGGAATAATATTAAAGTTGGAAATGAAAAAGCTGTTAGCTCTGAACAGTTTTGGAAGAAAATGGAAAAACATCTTGCCGCTAAAAAACAATGAAATACATTGTTAATTATAGTGCAGGCGCAATGCAGGATGTAACAGAGATTATTGACTGGTACGCAGAAAAATCGTTGGCTGCCGCCTCAAATTTTCTGCTGCAACTAAAGAAATCAGAAAAAAGGATTTCTAACAACCCCAACTTATTCAGGGTCTTTAAAAAGAACTATAAGAAAGCAAATATCACCCGTTATCCTTTTTCAGTTTTCTTCAAGCTGGAAGAAACCACGGTAACCATACTTGCTGTCATCCATTTTGCCCGTTCAAACAAGTATGTAAAAAGCAGGCTCAGGTAGTTCTCCGCTTTTTTTCGTTATCCTGCCGTTCATCAACCTGGTTTATTTCTTATTTCATTTTGTAAGTACATTTACACTACAAGTAAGCAAAGTTGCAACTTGCCCTTTGCATTATTCTCACACAATTACCAAAGCAGCTTTTATGAAAAAATTTCAAAGTAATTGCCGCAGGCTTTCATTGGCTATAACGGCATCAGCATTTTTATTGATTACCAGCAATCATATTGCAGCACAACCTAAAGAAAAGAACAAACCTGTAGTTGCCGCTGTAAAACAGGATACCCTGAAATCTTCCGTCTTTAACGGATTGAAGTGGCGCAGTATTGGCCCGGCTGTGGCTTCGGGCCGCATTGCCGATTTTGCTGTGAACCCTAAAAACCACAGCGAATGGTATGTGGGTGTTGCCTCCGGCCATGTGTGGAAGACAACCAACAACGGTACCACATTCGAACCCATTTTTGATAACTACGGTTCTTATTCAATAGGTGTTGTGGTAATAGACCCGCAAAACAGCAGTACTATCTGGGTAGGTACCGGTGAAAACAATCACCAACGGGCATTAGGCTATGGCGATGGTGTATATAAAAGCACCGATGGCGGAAAGACCTGGAAGAATATGGGTCTTAAAGAATCCAGACAAATCGGAGGCATCGTTGTTCATCCTAAGAACAGCAGCGTTGTATTTGTCGCTGCCGAAGGATCTGTGTGGGGTCCAGGCGGCGAAAGAGGTCTTTACAAAACAACTGATGGTGGAAAGAACTGGAAAAAAGTGCTGGAGATAAGTGAGAATACCGGCATAAACAATGTGGTGATGGATCCCGAAAATCCGGACATACTTTATGCCACCAGCGAACAGCGCCGCAGGCATGTGCATACCAAGATTGGTGGTGGCCCTGAGTCTGCCGTATATAAATCAACCGATGGCGGCAACACCTGGGATAAACTTACCAATGGTATCCCAACGGCTGATAAAGGCGGTATGGGTATTGCCATTTCGCCTGTTGACCCGAATGTTGTATATCTCATTATTGAAGCAGCCGAAGATGCCGGCGGTTTTTACCGCAGCAGCGACAAAGGAGCTTCCTGGCAAAAGATGAGCAGTTATACCGCATCCGGCCAGTATTACAATGAAATTTTCTGCGATCCGAAAGAAGTAAACAAAGTTTACTCCACCGAAACAACATCACAAGTAACTGAAGACGGTGGTAAAACTTGGAGGCCTGTTGGCAACAACAAACGTCATGTGGATGACCATGCCATGTGGATTGACCCAACAGACAACACCCACTTTATGATTGGCGGTGATGGCGGCATTTATGAAACCTTCAACAGTGGTAAAGATTATATCTTCAAATCCAATCTGCCTGTAACACAATTCTACCGTGTACAGGTTGACAACTCCGAGCCCTTTTACTATGTATATGGCGGCACACAGGACAACAACTCAATGGGTGGCCCATCACGCAACTTCCAGCGTATCGGGGTGATTAATGAAGACTGGTTTGATACAAATGGTGGTGATGGATTCTTTTCACAAATTGACCCTAACGACCCGAACATTGTTTATGCAGAATCTCAATACGGCGGAATGGTCCGCTTCGACAGAAAGAACGGTTCGAGGGTATCCATTAAACCCCAGCCAAGAAAGGGAGAAGACACTTACAAATGGAACTGGAACACACCACTCATTCTCAGCAACCATCTTTCTACCAGGATTTATTGCGCAGCCAATAAAGTGTTCCGCAGTGATGACAGGGGCAACAGCTGGCAGGTAATAAGCGAAGACCTTACTGCAAAAATTGACCGCAACACCTGGCCCGTTATGGGCAAGTACTGGCCCAGCAGTGCAATTGCAAAAGACAAGAGTACTTCTTTATATGGAACAATCGTTTCGCTGGAAGAATCTCCGCTAAAAGAAAATCTTTTATACGCCGGAACAGATGACGGCCTTATACAGGTTACGGAAGACGGAGGAAAAACCTGGTTTAGAGCAGATAAGTTTCCCGGTATTCCGGAGAATACATATGTAAGCGATATCCTTGCTTCGAAGTTTGATGAAAATGTGGTGTATGCAGCTTTTGATAATATCCTGAGAGATGATTTCAAACCTTATATACTCAAGAGCAGTGACAAAGGCCGTACATGGATTTCTCTTTCCGGCAATCTGCCTGCCAACGGAACCGTACACAGTCTGCAACAGGATTTTGCAAATGCTGACTTGCTGTTCGCAGGAACAGAATTTGGTTTTTATTTCTCAGTAGATGGTGGAAAAATATGGGTGGCACTCAAAGGCGACCTGCCTGCCATTCCTGTACGGGACATTGCCATACAAAAAAGAGAAAATGACCTTGCCATTGCCACATTTGGCCGCGGCTTCTATATCCTGGATGATTACACACCGCTTCGTCATTTCAAAAAAGATGTGCTTGAAAAAGAAGGACAGCTTTTCCCTGTGAAAGACGGGTTGATGATGGTACTCTCTGGCGAAAGAAGTCTCAACGGCTCGATGCCTTATGCGGCAAAGAACCCTGAAGTGGGGACTGTGTTTACTTATTACCTAAAAGATAAACTGGCACCAAAATCTTTAAAAGAAAAAAGAAAAGAACAGGAAACCGAACTGTTCAAGAAGGGTGAAAAAATTCCAATGCCAACTCCCGAACAATTAAAAGCCGAGGAACAGGAAACACCTGCTTACGTTTCGTTTACAATAAAAGACAGCGATGGAAATATTGTGCGGGAATTAAGAAAAAAACCTTCAGGTGGTATTCAGCGTATTGTTTGGGATATGCGTTACCAGGCCAGCAGGCCAGTAAGCGGTGTTACAAAATTTGATGTACTGGCAGATGCAGGCAGCGGCATCGCCGTTGCTCCGGGAAAATATAATGTAACCATGAGCCTCACCACCGGCAACCAGACAAAGGTGCTGGCCGGCCCTGTTGATTTTGTATGCAAAACTATTGGCAGCAGTTCTTTACCTGTAAAAGACAACAAAGCGTTACTGGCTTTTCATAAAAAAGTAACTGACCTTTCCACCGTAGTAAGAGGAACACAAACCTATGCCCAGGAGTTAAACCAGCGGACGCTGAATGCCCTGCAGGCCATCAATGCCATGCCCAATGCCGTCCCTGAACTGTCGGCTAAGGCAAAGGGAATCCTTAAGCAGCTTGATGAAATACTGAACCAGAAATTCGACCGCAAATCCGATTTCCCGAGTTATGAGGAAAATCCTCCATCACCGGTTACTATCAATGCAAGGCTCGGGTCTGTTGCCAGTGCGTTGTGGGCAGCTTCCAGCGACCCGACACAAACTGCTGTTGACGCTTACAACATTTTGATGGACGAGTTCCCGGCGATTTACGAACAGGTGAAAAAAATTGGCGAAACCGATTTGCCTGAGCTGGAAAAAGAACTCAACCGTGTGGGCGCACCACTTACACCGGGCCGCCTGCCGGTATTTAAGAAGAACTGATTAGAAAATAACCTTTAAGCACTTTCAAGAAGGATTATGGTTCTCCATAATCCTTTTTTATATTTACAGAAGTTGGAAAATAATAATCAGTCAGTCCATTAAACATTTGACAATTCCAATATTCTAATCCGGGCTAAACACCGATGAACACCACTATGACAGACACCGAACTGCTAGTACAATTCAGGGAGCCTGCCTCTAAGGAAAGGGCCTATACCGGTATCGTAAAAAAATACCAGGAGAAACTTTATTGGCATGTGCGCAGGATGGTTGTGGACCACGACGACGCCAACGATGTGCTGCAGAATGTGCTCATCAGGGTGTGGAATGGATTAAACAACTTCCGGGAAGACAGTCAGTTATACACCTGGTTGTACCGCATTGCCACCAACGAGTGCCTCACTTTTATCGAGCAGCAGAAAAAAAGGACCGCCGTAAGCCTGAACGAGGTGGAAAGTGGTCTGAGCAACCGCATCAGGGCAGATAAGCATTTTGACGCCCAAAAGGCCGAATGGAAACTTCAATTAGCCATACAGCAGTTGCCTGAAAAACAAAGAGTTGTGTTTAACCTCAGATACTATGATGAAATGCCTTACGAAGAAATGAGCCGGGTGCTTGACACCAGCGAAGGTGCCCTGAAAGCCAGCTACCACCATGCAGTGAAAAAAGTTGAAGATTATCTGTTAAACGGTTAAACCCGAAACGCTAAAAACCGTCTTTAATTAGACAAAATGACACAGAAAGACTACATATTGCAGGAATTGAGCGAACTGAACAGCATTTTGGGGGCAAATATGGGCCAGCTACCTTACTTGGTACCGGCCAGTTATTTCGACAACCTGGCTGAAAATGTGCTGGCAAGGATAAAAGCCATGGAGGCCGCCACTGCCCGTGAAGAGTTGCTGCACCTGTCGCCGCTGCTTGCAGGTTTGTCTAAAGAACTGCCTTATAGTGTTCCGCCTGGTTATTTTGAGAAAATGGCTGTTCCTGCAAATACTCAGACAGCTGCCGAAGAACTTTCATCGCTTTCACCTTTGTTAAGCGGATTGAAAAAAGAAACTCCGTACAGCGTTCCTGAAGGATATTTTGAGAACCTTTCATCTTCTCCTTACAGTGCCACTATAAAACCACAGGCAAAAGTTATTTCTATCACAAGCCGCAGATGGTTCCGCCTGGCAGCAGCAGCCGTTGTTACTGGTGTGATTGTGACGGCAGGTTTTATCATCAAAAAGGGTAAGGTTGATCCGGCTGAAAATTCCTATGCATGGGTAAAGAAAAACACCAAGAAAGTAAGTACAGAAAAAATTGAGGAATTTGTTACGCTGGCTGAAGAAGAGAATCTGGCCACGGAATCTGTCGTGGTAACCACAGGCATTAAGGCTCAAGACGTAAAAGATCTGATTAAAGATGTGCCTGAAAACGAAATACAAAGCCTTTTGAACGATACACAATTACTGGATAATACAGACGAAGTTGAAATGGTGAATTAAATTGTCGGTAAAATGAAAAAGTTATTCTTCATATTAAGTTTGTTTCTCGTTACTGCCACAGCAATTAAGGCGCAGGACGATGAAAAAATAAGGGATAAAATGCGGGAGTACATCCAGCAGCGGATGCGGCTCACCCAACATGAATCTGAACGCTTCACTCCTGTCTTTTTGCGTTATTTCAGAGAATGGAGAACTACACTAAAAGACAACCAGGGAGACCGGCTTATTCTGCAGCAAAAAATTGTAGAATTACGCATCCGATACAGAACTGAGTTCAGGGATATCGTTGGCGAAAGAAGAAGTAACGAAATTTACGAACATCAGGAGAAATTTATCCGGGAGTTAAAGCAAATACGGCAAGAAAGAATAATGGAACGCCGTGGCCCTGGTATGCGGGCAAGGATTATCAATTCTCAAGTTATTTAATCTAGGTGTTTTTCATAGGTTAGCAACGGCCGGCTCCGAAAGGGCCGGCCTTACCTTTTTTGTAACACTAATCTGCGCCAATTACGCTAATGGTCACTCAACGTTTTGAGGCAATTCCTAAATTCTTTTTTATCTTTAAAAGATGGAGGATACAAAAAAAATTATTGACGACCTTCTGTTTAAAGATGAGTGTTTTCAGATTGTTGGTTTGTGTATGAAAATACATAATAGCCTCGGGAAGGGATTTAAAGAAGTGGTTTATAAGGATGCAATGGAAATCGAATTCAAAAACAATAACATTTCTTATGAACGGGAAAAGCCATTTAAAATCTCATACGAAGGGGTAATACTTCCACATAGTTTTTTGGCAGATTTTCTTATTTACGACTCTATAATTCTTGAAATAAAAGCATCCTCATTTTTTCATCCGGATAATTTTAAACAAACTATTAATTACCTGAAAGCTTCCAAAATACAACTCGGGATACTGATAAATTTTGGAGAAAACAAGCTGAACTTCAAAAGAGTAGTTTGCTCTTATTAGCGGTTATTGGCGTTATTATTAAATATTGGCGTTTTAATATCATGATAGAAAAGAAACGACCACTTCTCTTCCTCACCTGTTCGCCACCATTCCTGCCTTAGCTCCATAGCTTTCTTACCATCAAAGTCATATTTTGCTGCAAAGCGGTGTTTCATCTGCTGAAGTTGCGGTGCTTCATCGCCGCCGTAAAAAACAGTTTCGCCATCTTCCCTTATCCAGAACACCTGGTGATGGGGCGAATGTGCCCCGCTTACTTTGTACTCAATATAACTATCAATAAAGCCGTCACCGTTCAGTAACTGCACATTTTCATTCTCCTTCAGGCATTTCAGGTCATTTTTATCGAAGGATGAACTGTTTCTTTCAAAAGCAAATGCAAGTTCGGTTTCCTGCACATAATGCGTAGCTTGCGGAAAAGCAAGTTTACACTCTCCAGCCTCGCTATGTAAAGCCAGCCCACCAGCATGGTCTTTGTGCAAATGGCTCATCAGCACCTTAGTTATTTCAGAAGGGTTGATACCCGCATTAATCAGGTTGTGGTGCAATTGTAACCGGCCTTCTTTACTAAAGCCCAAACCAGCATCTAATAATAAAATGTCATTTGAAGTAATAACAACAAAGGGCTGAATTTCGACCAGCAGACTACCTACAGGTCTCTCTTTAAGACTGTGTTCTGATTCATTATACGGCACAAAATGTTTTGTGGCATCAACCGTAAACAGCCCTTCTGAAAGTGGAATGATTCTCATTTAGAAATTTCGGAATTAAGAAATTGGGGAAATTAATAACACTGCAAGTTGCAACTCAATTTGCCAATTTCCCAATTCAACTTTTCAAAACTATCTCAGCACCATTTGCCTGTCTGCATCAAGCCGTATCAGAACAAATAATAAGATTGTAAATGTCAGCAGCGAGGTTCCTCCGTAGCTGATTAACGGAAGCGGAATGCCAATAACAGGGGCAAGGCCAATTGTCATCCCTATGTTAATGATTATATGGAAGAAGAAAACAGAAGCAACTCCGTAAGCATATACACGGCTGAAAGCACTTCTTTGTCTTTCGGCGATTGTAACAATCCGAAAAAGAAGTAACAAGTATAAAGCCAGGAGTATCATACTGCCGGTAAAGCCAAACCCTTCGCCCACTGTACAGAAAATAAAGTCTGTCCGCTGCTCAGGCACAAAATCATAACGGGTTTGTGTGGCATTTAAAATGCCTTTGCCTGTTAACCTTCCGCTGCCGATAGCAATTTTAGATTGCCGCACATTATAGCTGCTGCCACTTTCCTTTTTCTTTTTCTTTTCTTCGGCCGAAACAGTATCGCCTTTTGCAGCATAAGGATTATCCTTACCAAACAAATCGTAAATACGTTCCACCTGGTGTTTCTGCAAAACGTTTTTGAAGATATACGGAACAGCAAACCGCTGCACCCCAACACACAATGCCCATAAAAGGATAACAGAGAAAAGCAAGCCTCTTTGCCGCTTAATCTGTTTTCGAAATGCATAAGCAACCAGTAAAGCAATAGCGGTTATAATTACAGCCAGCGTATCGGGCTGTACAAGAATTGTAGCAACGATAAGTGCGGCAGCAGCAAAACCAATAACCAATATGGTTGACGGCAGCCCTTCACGATACATAACAATGAAGAACGAAAAATATACCAACGCTAAACCCGTCTCGCTTTGCAGAATTGACAACGCCGCAGGCAGCAATGCAATACCTGCCGCTATCATTTGAGAACGGGTTTTTGAAAAATCCGTCTCAGGCCTTGAGAGATATTTTGCCAACGCAAGTGCCACAAAAATCTTACACAACTCCGCAGGCTGAAAATTAAATGCCCCAATCCTGATTATAGATTCTGTTCCTTTAACAGAAGAATGAAATGGAAATACAATCAGCATGGCGAATATGCCAAACGCATACCCCAGGTTAGCAGTGGCAGCAAAAAACTTACTGTCCGTAAGTAAAATAAACAAACCAAGCACCCCGCTTAATACAAAAAAATAAAACTGCTTGCTGTAGTCTGTTTTAAAACCAATAAAACTCTGCACTACAGGGTCACCTTCTTTATAAGTGGCGGCAAAAATAGCAACAAGTCCAATAGTTACAAGCAGGAGATAAATCCACACTATGCTCCAGTCAATGCCTTTTGATATGGTTGGGTTACGCTGGTTCATCTTTTAGTTTCCAATTGAGTCAGGTTTGGCCGGTTTTGGGATTTGTTGCTTGTCTGGTAATGCCATATCTGCCTGAACAGGTTTTTTATTTTGTGAGTCTTTGGCGGGTTTTGGGTTCCTGTTATTACCTGATTTCAATTCGGCTTCGGTTGGATTATCATCCGACTGCAAAGTGTCTTTTATATTTTTTACATCAGGTATTGCTTCTTTTACCCGTTGTACGGAATCCTTCTCTCTCATCTTTTTCAGCATCAGCGGCGGAATAAGGTTTATTTTTTCCATCCTTTCGGCTAATGGCTTACGCTTAACATCGATGGTGTCATTCAGATATTTCTCAATCATCAGGCTTACAATAGGCGCAGCGTATGTACCTCCATAGCGGCCACTGTTTTCCACTACACACATGATGGCAATTTTAGGGTTTTCTCTTGGGGCAAAAGCACAGAAGAAAGAGTGATTGGGCTGTTTAACCCCACGATAATAGTTTTCAACTGTACCTGTTTTGCCGCAAATTGTTATCCCCGGCACTTTGGCGCCACGTCCTGTTCCGCTTTCCATTACACCCTGCATTCCATCATGCACAGCCTCAAAGATGCTGTCCGGAATATCCATGGGCACATTCCTTGTTTTATATTTTTCAAGTAACCCGTATTTATCCCCGCCTTCAATCGAATCAACTATATGCGGGATAATATACCAGCCTTTATTAGCTATATAGGCCATTTCATTCGCTACCTGCAAAGGTGTGGTGCTTACTTCACCCTGACCGATGCTTACAGAACGATAGGTACAGAAGTTCCATCTGCCTTCTCCATACACTTTATTAAAATACTCAGGTGTTGGTATATTTCCTTTTTGTTCTGTTGGCACATCTACTCCAAGTCTGTGACCAAGGCCGAATGCATACATATATCTGTTCCAGTTGCGCAAACTGCTGTCCTGAGATGGATACTTAGGATTATTAATCACCCTTTGCATCACATTCGCAAAATAAGTATTGCAGGAGTGTGTGATGCCTGTAGAAAGATAATAAGTACCGGGGTCTAAACAACCCATCGGCTTACCACTGCCGCAACCATAAAAAGCACCCCCACAACTGAATGTTGTTCTTGTTGTGATAACACCTTCATGCAGGCCAACAAGGGCCTGTAGGGTTTTAAAAGTTGAGCCGGGTGAATAACTGGCATTAACTGCCCTATTTAATAAAGGAAGCCTTGGATCAGTATATAATTCTGAAAAGTGTTTTCTCCTTTCGCTTCCTGTCAGCAATCCCGGGTTATATGTAGGGCTGCTTACCATTGTAATGATTCCACCCGTTTTCGGATTTATAGCCACAATGGAGCCCACTTTATTGCTCATCAGCTTTTCACCAAATTGCTGTAGCTCGATATCTATACTTGTATGAAGATTATTTCCTGCTATAGCCTCAACATCTAAATCTCCGTTTTCATATGAGCCTTTAATTCTGTTGAAGTTATCTTTAATGAGATACTGAATACCTCTTTCACCCATGAGTGCCTTTTCATAACTAGCCTCGAGACCCGTCATCCCTGCATAATCTCCGCTTTGGTATCCTTCTTCAGCATGTTTCTTAAGATAGTTTGAGTCAACCTCCCCTATATAACCAAGGATGTTGGCCGCAGCGTTATAAGGATAAGAACGAATTGGTCTTTCCTGCAGATAAAAACCATTCTGAAAACGCCAAAAGTTTTCCTGTATACGGGCATATTTTTGCTGCGATAGTGATGCCTCAAAAACTGAAGGGCGAAATGATTTATTTTTAATAATGGCGGCCACAATCCTATCTCTGAATTCTGATGTATCTATTTCCATAAGCCGGCAGAAAAAAAGAGTATCAATACCTTTTACCTGCGATGGCGTAACCATTAAGTCATAGGTAAGTGTATTATTAAGGATTGCTTTTTTATCTCTGTCGAACACTAATCCCCGGGGAGGATAAATGGTTTTTTTAAGAATGGCGTTTTCATCGGCCATCTGCCGGTATTTACCCGACAGTACCTGCAGGTTGAAAAGCTGGGCAGCTATTGCCAAAAAGGCAAGCAAAAAAAGCAGGCGTATAAAACGGCTTCTTGATTGATTAAACACTGGCATATCTGAAGTGCAATAACAGGCGTATGTTTCAGGGAAAAAATAAACGAAATGCAATGTACGATTTGGCAGGCGGGGTTTCCAAATCTATTTTAAAAAAAACACCGTTTTAAGAAATATTTCTGCCTTCGTTTTTTCCCGAATACCTTATGCAGTATTCGTTCTGAATTTCAATTTTCTTGGAAAGATAACCTCGGCAGCAAAGATGAGCAACAAACTTATGCCTGTGGTGGCAACCACTTTGATAACAAAGCCAAGAAATGAGCCGAAACTGAGCCACTCCAGCAGCACCATATAACCATGATGAAGAAGGGTGAGTACAATTACATACACTGCATAAGGTGTCCACTGCATGGCCTTGGGTGAAGGTTCCCGGTAAGTAAACTCAGAAGCATCTTTGGGTGTAAGTATTGTAATAAGAA